>JBFGPT010000103.1:0-5883 GCA_041564575.1 Gammaproteobacteria bacterium
AAAGCCTCCGCAAGTGACCCGCCGCCGTTGCCGCGCAGGTCGATGACGACGCCCTGGACGTTTTCACCCTGCAGGTCGGTCAGCAGTCTTTTAACGTCACGCGTGGTGCTGCGGTAATTTTCCTCGCCGCGGGCCAACGCCGCGAAATCCACGTAAAAGGTCGGCAGGTCGATGACGCCGATCTTGATATGGCTGTCCGGCACCTCGATGATTTCCGATTTGGCCGACTGCTCCTCCAGCTTGATCTTGTCGCGGGTCAGGGTGATGGTCCGGGTCGGACCCTCGGGGCCGACCCCGGCCGCGAGAACCTCGAGGCGCAGCACCGTGCCCTTGGGGCCGCGGATCAGGTCGACGACATCATCCAGCCGCCAGCCGACCACATCGACAATCTCGCCCCCGGTATCCTGGCCAACGCCGATGATGCGGTCCTCGGCCTTTAACTGACCGCTGAGGTCCGCCGGACCACCGGGAATGATGCGCTGGACCTGTGTGTACTCGCTGTCACCGCGCAGCACGGCGCCGATGCCTTCCAGCGACAGGCGCATGCTGATGTCAAAATTTTCCGAGGTGCGTGGTGAAAAGTAGGCCGTGTGCGGTTCAATCGATGTCGTGTAGGCATTGATGAAGGTCTGGAACACATCCGCGCTTTTCAACTGGAAGGTGCTGTTCATGATGCGCTGATAACGTTTCCACAGCGTATCGCGTATGTCCGGCATCTCTTTTCCGGCCAGCTTGAGGTTGAGAATGTCATTCTTGACGCGCTTGCGCCAGAGCTCGCGGATGGCCGCCGTGTTTGCCGCCCACGTGCTGTCGCGGCGGTCGAACAGGTATTCTTCGTCAATCGTGAAATCATGCGCCGCATCGAGCAAGCTGGCCGTGTCATCGACGCGTTCGCGCACGCGCTTGCGAAAGACCTTGAAGATCTCGTAGGCGGGTTCCAGGTCCGCCACCTTGATGCTGTCATCGAGCCGGTGCAGGTAACTCGTGCGGAATTCGTCGATATCGCTCTGCAGGAAGAAACTGCGGTTCGGATCGAGATTTTCCAGGTATTTTTCCAGCACGGATTCGGACAGGCTGTCGTCCAGCGGGCGTTTTTTGTAATGGTAGGTATCAATAATGTGCGTGATGATACGCGTGGAGCGGTGATGCAATTCGGCCGGCACCAGTTCCGATTCGCGTACGAAGGGGATCTCGGCCTGGACCGGGACCCACGCTGCAATCAGAGCAACAAGAATTAGTAAATTTTTTAACATTCAGCTAGTTATATCAGTGAAACGTCTGGCTCATTAGTGATATGTGACTCCGTGACATGACGGGTGTTCCATACATATCATCCCTGTGAATACAATTAATTATATCTGATTCGACTTCCCCTGACAGGTGTAACTGTCGCGACAGGTCGTGGATTATCCCTGGACTAAAGCAAATGTCGTACCCGTTCCACGGGCCGGTCCCGCCTCAATAGTGTGCAGTGTTGGAGGGGTTCTCCCGGAGTTCGGCCAGGCGCTTTTCCAGCGCGTCTGCCTTGCGGTCATCGCCGCCGAGAAATGCCGGGGCCTGCCGGTAGAATTTGATCAGGTCAATGACGGCGCGCTCGTTGTTCGCGTCCAGTTGCACGGCCCGCTCCAGTGCCTCGCGGGTTTTCTGTGACAGGTCCACCGCGCGGAACCAGTTGGATTGGCTTGCCAGCTTGCCGTAACTCTTGCCCAGGTAGTGATAATATTCGGATTGCTGCTGGTCAAGATGGGTGGCCTTCTCCAGCAGGGCGACCGCTTTCTCGTAGTCGTCCGCTTCATAGGCCGCGTAGCCCTGTTGATAAAAGGACTCGGCATCCTGCGTAGCGCCGCCGGCCGCGAGCGGTACCAGGCCAAGCCACAGGCAGGCGTGGATCAGCGCCCTGCGCAGCAGGTCGGGTAGCGAATTGTGTCGGTGCTCGTTGTTCATGGCAATGTCCCCGCGCCGGTCCTGTCCGGCTGTTTTGTCGCGGTCCTGCATAGATGGTATTTTGACCACGTCCATCAGTAAAATTCCGGGGTTTACGCGGTCTTATGATAACGAATTACTCACGCCACCGGTATCCGTTCCTGCCTGTCTTCGCCCTCGCTTGTCTCACCGCGTGCCTGGCCGCCTGCGGCCAGCAGAACGGGGAGCCCGCGGACACCCGGGCTGCGCACTGTGATGCTGACAACGGCGGTATCAGCCTGCCGCCCGGATTCTGCGCCCGGGTGGTGGCCGACAACCTCGGTGTCATCCGCCACCTGGCGGTGCGTGACAACGGCGATTTGTACGTCAGCATGCGCCACCAGAAACTGAGTCTCGGCGGCATCACGGGCATGCGCGATGAGGATGGTGACGGGCGCATGGACCGTTTCGAGCGGATCAGCGAGGAGCCGGGCATGGGCATCGGTATCCGCGGCAAGTTTCTGTATTTTGCCTCTGATCTCAGTGTCTACCGCTATCGTCTGGGCGGCGATGATCTCATCCCGGAACAGCCCCCCGAGATACTGGTCAGCGGTTTCCCGTTCCAGAACCGGCATGCCGGCAAGCCGTTCGCACTGGACATGCGCGGCGCGCTGTATATCAATGTCGGTGCGATCAGCAACGCCTGCCAGGAACGGGACCGGGTCCCGGGCAGCCCGGGCATCCGTCCCTGCCCGGAGCTCGATCAACACGCCGCCATCTGGAAATTCAGTGATCAACAGGTTGCTCAGGACTTCGCCGAAGACGGCATCCACTATGCGCGCGGAATCCGCAATGCCTATGCCATCGACTGGCACCCGCGCCTGGAGCGCCTGTACGTGACGCAGCACGGCCGCGATCAACTGTTCGAACTGTGGCCGGCGATCTATACCGGCGAGTCCGGTTCGCAATTGCCCGCCGAGGAGATGATCGAGGTGACGCCCGGCGGGGTTTATGGCTGGCCGTACTGTTATTACGATCAGATCCAGCGCAAGCGGGTGCTGGCGCCGGAGTACGGTGGTGACGGGCAAACCGGTGACGGTTGCGAACAATACCCGCTACCCGTGATTGCCTTCCCCGGGCATTACGGGCCGAACGATCTGCTGTTCTATACCGGTGAGCAATTCCCGCGTGCCTACCGCGGCGGTGCCTTTATTGCCTTTCACGGTTCCTATAACCGCGGGCCATTCGACCAGGTGGGCTACCAAATCGTGTTCGTACCCTTCAACGATCAGGGACCCGCGGGCGAGTGGCGGGTGTTTGCCGATAATTTTGCCGGCAACCGGCCGATACACTCGCCGCAGGACGCCGATTACCGACCGACCGGTCTGGCCCAGGGCCCGGACGGGGCGCTGTACATTACCGATTCCGTGCAGGGGCGGATCTGGAAGGTCATGTACACGGGCGATGCCACGCAAGACGATCAATAGACGCCCATGCGACTGTCCATCCGCTGGAAACTGATCCTGTCCATCGTGGCGCCGCTGTTGATCATCGCCGCCGTGGTGATGTGGTTTACTTTCGAGCGCATCAATCGCTATGCCGTCGAACGCATGCAGGTGTTCGTCACCGAGCAGGCCCGCAATTATGCCGCACGGCTGGATAATCGTTTTACCCGGGTGGCACAGGTCGCGCACGGCACGGCAGCTGCGCTGGAAAACATGGACATGCCGGATGAAACCGTGCTGTATGCGCTGTTGCGCGCCCACCTGGGCCGGGACCCGCTCATTTACGGTTCCGCTATCGCCTTCGAACCTTACCGCTACAGTCCCGAGCGGGAATTGTACGCGCCCTATGTCTACCGGCAGGGCGGGGGGCCAGGGTCGATCGACATCAGCGCACAGGCCTATGACTACACGCAGCCGGAGTATGCCTGGTTTCACCGCGCGCGCACGGAGGGCAGCTCCGGCTGGAATGTGCCGTATTTCGATACGGTCGCGGGTAATGTCCTGATGAATACCTACGCCGTGCCGTTTTACCGCAACGGTGATTTTACCGGTGTGGTTACCGTGGACGTTGCCCTGGCTGACCTGGACGAACTCGTCGACATCGGCAACGAAGAAGGTTATCCCTATATAATTGTCAATGCCGACGGCCAGTTCCTGTCACATCCCGATCCGGACATGATCTGGAAGGGCTCCGTTGCCAAAAATGCCGATGATCTCGCCAATCCGCTGTTGCAATCCTTTGCCGATGATTTACTCAGCGGTGAGAGCGGTGTCGTCCAGGTCCGTGAGCCCGGCCTGTTCCAGTCCGACGAGATCTTCTGGATCTTCTATGCCCCGATTGAAACCACAGGCTGGGCCTTCGCCATGGCGGTGCCCGAGTCCGAGATACTGGGATTTCTCAATTCGCAGATCCAGCGCGGCGTGATCGGCCTGGTGGTCATGATCGTGCTGGTGATCCTGTGCGTGCTGATCATCGGCACCAGCCTGACGCGGCCGCTGACCCGCTTGAACGAGGGGGTCAAGGAACTAGCCCGCGGCGATCTTAACCTGGAAATACGCGGTATCGATTCCACCGACGAGATCGGCGAACTGGCGCGCGGATTCAACGACATGGTGGCGCAACTCAGGCGCCATGTGCATGCCCTGACACGGGAAACCGCGGCGCGCGAATCCTATGAATCGGAGATGCAGTTTGCCAACCAGGTGCAGGCCTCGCTGTTGCCCGCCGGGACGCTGGCGTTCCCGGAACTGCCGCAATTCGATCTTTACGGCATCAACCGGCCGGCGCGGCACGTGGCCGGAGATTTTTTCGATTTTCTCATGCTCGATGGTCAACACTTGATGCTGGTGATCGCGGACGTTTCCGGCAAGGGCATGGCCTCAGCCTTGTTAATGGCGGTAACGCGTACCATTGTCCGCAACCAGGCGCGGTCAGGCAAAGGGCCGGCGGAAATCCTGTGCGATGCCAACCGCCTGCTTATCGAAACCAATATGCAGTCCTTGTATGTCACGATGTTCATCGCGTGTTACAACATCGACACCGGCGATATCACTTATGCCAACGCCGGGCATCCCCGGCCGTTCAAGTTGTGTTGCGATGACCAGGTCACCAAATTCGGTGATACCACGGGCACCATCGTCGGCATGCTGGAGGACGCGGAATACACCGAGGCGACCGGGCACCTGGACCCGGGCGATTTCCTGGTACTGTATACCGACGGTGTCCCGGACGCACGGGCGCCCGATGGCCGGTTTTTCGGCGAGGAAAATTTCATCGACCTGTTGAGAATTTGTACCGGTAAGTCGGTCAAAGAGATCTGTGAATACACCGTGGACGTGCTGGTGGGGTACCAGGCCAATGAGCTCAAGGACGATACGACCTTGCTGGTGATCCGGCGCAACGAAGTTGATGAGACTGCATAAGATATTACTGAACGGCAGCCTGGTAGCCGCTCTCGCGGCCGGACCGGTGCAGGCCGCGCGGCCGGACCTGCGCGAGATCATGGCCAACCCGCCCGGCGAGATGATCGACATGGGCGCCTTCAAGATGCATATCAACTGTACGGGCGAAGGGTATCCGGTTGTCGTGCTGGATGCCGGGCTGGGTGGATTTTCCCTGGACTGGCAACCCATGCAAAGCGACCTGTCACGGTCGGTGCGGGTGTGCTCCTATGACCGCGCGGGTTATGGCTGGAGCGAACCGGGACCATCGCCACGCGCCACCGATCAACTGGCCGAGGAACTGGAGGAATTGCTGGCGCGCGCCCGGGTGCCGGCGCCCTACGTCATGGTCGGACATTCCTTTGGCGGCCTGAATGTCCAGTATTTCGCCAAGCTGAACCCGGACAAGGTGGTCGGCCTGGCCCTCATCGAGGGATCGCATCCCGAGCAGGGCGATCGCTTCCCGGACATCCCCGCGCACCGTGAACGCGGCCGTAACAGCGATCGCATGACGACGACCTTCGATATCTCGACC
>JBFGPT010000104.1:0-5852 GCA_041564575.1 Gammaproteobacteria bacterium
AGTCCCGGGCCAGCGGCAGGAGTTCATCCAGTGCGATCCCCCGCGCGGGGGCGTCGATCAGCTTGCTGCCCTCGACCAGAGCGGCCAGTTGCGCCAGCCAGGTCGGGTACCAGAATGATTTTACTTCGCGGGTGCACTGGTAGCGTGAACCCGCACCACCGTCGTAACCGTTATACGAGGGGGGATTTAAAAACAGTGTTTTTTTCATGGCAGTTATATTCCTGAAAGCTTAATAGTCCTGGGTGGTGGCCAGTTCCGGCACCTCGTCTTCGTCCGGCACCGTATGCTTGAGACTGTCCGTTTCATGGATCAGTCCCTGTTCGTCCACCGAAAAATCGTGATTACGCCAGTGCACGGAGCGCCCGGTAAAACTGGCGATGCGAATCATAAAATTCAACAGGTCCCTGAGCGGCACCAGCAATACCGGACCATCGTTCTCGAGTTTCAGAACAGACCTGACCCGGACATGCAACAGCATACGCAGTAGCAGCACCAGCCCGACAAGTGCAACCGGCCAGAGAATATGCGCCCCCGCGGTCAATAATGCACATGCCGTCAGAGCGGCGATCACCAGGCTGTCGGTCAGGAAGGTCATGGCATAGCGCAGCGGTTCGACCGTGCGCAGGGTGCGCGCCCAGCGCAGTTCGTGCAGGAACAATGAACGGAACGACGGTTCATGGACGATATTCCTGACCGGGAAATGCGACAGGTGTATCTCGTAACCGGCATCGGCGACCATCTTGCCCAGCATGTAATCATCGGCCAGGTGATCCTTGAGCGCCACGAGGCCGCCAGCGGTTTCCAGCACATGCCGGCGCACGATCATGGTTGCGCCGAGACAGTACCGCGTCTTCTCGATGATTTCCGATATCAGGACCGAGGGCAGGAACCAGCCGTTGATAAACATGGCGTTCAGGGCCGAGGCGATACCGCGCCGGGCATATCCCGTATAGATACAGGTTACCGCACCGATAGCGGCCGAGGCGAACGGCGGCATTATGCTGGTCAGGTAGTCGCGGGGCACCTGCATATCGCTGTCGGCGAGCAGCAGGAACTCGTGCCGGGCGGTGTCGTACATATTAATGAGATTGGAGACCTTGTGATTGGACCCGTGCAGGCGCGGGTTGATGATGACACTGATGTCGAGATCGCTGAACTCGCGCGCCAGTGTGTTGATCACGGGCAAGGCGGGATCATCGTGATCCTGGAGGCCAAAAATCACCTGGTACTCGGGATAATCCTGCTCGCAGAAACTGCGCAGGCACGCCGCCATGTCCGGGTCCAGTCCGCAGACGGGCTTGAAGATTGTCACAGGAGGTTGAAAGCCGGGGTTACCCGCCGCGTTGCGGTACCTGATGCGCTCTACGGCCATCAGGGAGAACAGCAGGTAACCGATCGATAACACGCACACCGTCACGAGCGGAAAAACGATCACATCGAGAAGTTCAATATGCATACCGAGATGGATTCCTGCCTGCCGGAAAAGGTTGATTACAGTCTGAAATGGCTGAATAGTAGCAAATCGTCAATACCTTCAGCTTATTCTTATGACCCCACGTACCGCACAAGGGGTGCAGGATATTGATTTTGATGGCATTAGGCAAATATGGCCGCCACAGGTCCCGTAGGCGTCAATTGTGACAACCCGACGCGTGCTACAGGGCCGGAGATCAACACGGGTAAATACTTAAAAATATATACAAATCAATTAGATATAAATAATGATGAAAAACGCGGTAATACGGACAGGGTACCGATGACACAGGGCGATTCAGTATCCAGCGAAGCCGCCATCCCGGCGCCGGGTCAGTTGTTCCCACTGGTGCGGCACCTGTCCTGCCGCTTGACCCGGGTCCTGGTGAAAACGCCGGTGACCCCTAACCAGGTCACCAGCCTGTCGCTTACTCTCGGCCTGGCCTGCGCGGCGTGTTTCGCGCTGGGCGGTTACGGCCTGCAACTCGCCGGTGCCCTGTTACTGGTGGCCAGTTACACGCTGGATAACTGCGATGGCGAGATCGCGCGCCTGAAGGGGATGTCCAGCGAGTTCGGCGCGAAACTGGACGACATGGCGGACTGGATGGTAGACGCTGCCTTCTTCCTGGGCCTGGGATACGGGGTCTGGAAAAGTAACGGCATGGCCATCTGGTTCTGGTTTGGCGCGGCCGCCGCCGCCGGGGCCTGCATCGATTATCTGATCGATCTGTACAAACATCGGCAGGCCGCAAACAGTGAAGATGCCCGCAGCCGGGAAGAGGTGGCCGCCGAACCGAAAACACCAGAAGACGCGCTCGACTGGATCATCTATATCTTTCACAAGCTGAGCAGGGCGGACTTCTGCATCATCATCCTGGTGCTCGCCTTGTTCAATGTCACCTGGATCCTGTTGCCGTTTGCGGCCATTGGCGCGCAGGGTTACTGGATCACTGATCTGTTCGATCGCGCACGCGGCTGGCATACCTGATTGCCATACGGCCGGTAAAACGATCACTTCAGATCAACTAAAGAATAAAGAAACGGTCAGGTCGAACGTGGCCGTATGATGTTTTCAATGGTGGGCAGGATCTTCTGTAATATCGCTTCGCCGTTTTTGTGCTCAACGAACGCAACCAGAATGTAGTTACGCCAGACCTTGCCCCTGACCATGACCGAGTCGGCATGCCAGTGTTTCCAGGTGCCGGACTTGCGGAACATGAGCGCCTCGGGCGCGAACTGGTGCAAGGCCTTGACGAACTTGTGGTCGATCAAGGGGTCTTTCAGGATCTCGAGCATTTGTTCCGAACGCTGCGGGGATATGACTTTGCCCGTATGTAACATGTAATACAGGCGACACACCTGGTTGGCATTGGCCGCATGCGAGATATTCTTCAGCGGGTCCCCGATCCGATTCGTATTCTTGGCATAGGGTTTGCCGACCCACAGGCCGCCGCCGTTTTGCTTGTCGTACAGGAGGAATTCCGGCATTTGCAAAATCGCGTTGATTTTTTCCATGCCGATCAGGTCGATCATGCGGGACGCCGCGCTGTTGCTGGAGACGGCAATCATGTCTTTCAGCAAGGCCAGATTTTCCGGGGATTCCTCGAGCGTGCCCTCCTCAAACGAGTAGACCGCGGCCAGCAGGATGGCGATCTTGGGCAGACTGGCTGCGTAGATCATGGTGTCGCCGTTAATGCTGGCAAACCTCGGGGACGCGCCGTTCAGATCCACGATACCGATGGCCATCTTTTTGCGTTTAACGAGGTTCTTCCACAGCGTGACCGTGTTGATCTCCTTGCTAATTTGCGCCTGTAAACTGCCATCGCGGTTCTGATACAACGGGCCCCAGTCATATATGACCCTGGTAAAGCTGTCGGCGTAAGTCAGACCGACGGAAAAACCCAGCAGTAAAATGAGTATGAGATGCTTGGACATACGTGAATACGACTTCAAGGGTGTGGTCAATGTGGCTCTTCTCCGCCCCATTTCTTGTTTTCCTGCCAGACAAGATATGCAAAAACCAGCCAGGCCGCTACTAATATTAGATTAAAAAATAAAAAATCCATAATGCTGAAACTCAAAATCCGGGTGCCCACCATGACGGTCAGGGCGGCCATGGCATCGCCAAGCCGGACCACCAGGGTATCCACGGTCGCTTTCGCCTGATAAATCATGGCCTTGCTGGTTGGCAGCCAGAGGATGTTGCGGGCGGTGTTGTTGATAGAGTAGTTACTGGATAACTCGGCAATTTTCATCACCTTGAAGACGGCGACCACCGGCGTCACCGCCATGGCGATATACGAGGCCAGGGATACCAGCGGGGTGGCCAGTATCAACAGACCGAAGCCGCCGAAGGCCAGCAGCCGGGACACGATGAAGGCCTGCAGGAACAGGCCAACGAGGTTTATCCAGAAATACAGGTCGCCGTAAAAGGCGGTGGTGGCATTCTTGATGAGATTATCGAGCTCGGTTTTGTCGTTGGCATACGCTGCGTACTCTACCTGCAGCGCATCCTGTACCGCCGCGAACAGGATGTTGTCCCCGCTGGTAATTACCCAGCTGAACAGGAATACCATCACGGCGGTATAGGCGATGTATTTATGTTTCCTGATGAGCACGTACGCGCCGGCGGCGTCCGGCGCGGCTGGTTCCTGCCTGCGTGTTTCTGTTTCATCATTATTGGTAATCGATGCACCGCGGCTTTCGCAATAGTTGGCCATGAGGGTGGATATCGATAATGGCAACAGGGCCAGTAAAATCAGATCGAAGGCATCCATCGTGTTTGTAGAGATCAGATATTTGCCAATCCACGCCCCCAGCGCCGCGCCCGAGGATGCGCCCACCGCGACGAAGGGAAACAGTCTTTTCCCGCGTTTCTTGCCGTACAGGTCGGCGGCAAAGGACCAGAATTGCGCCACCAGGGTGACGCTGAAAATTCCGACGAACAGGTAGAATCCCACCCCTGAAAACGGGATCTGTTCGGCCAGCAAACCGGGTTGCAGACACCAGAATATCACCAGTGTGCAGCCAAAGAAGATGGATACCCGGTTAATCAGGGTCCTTCTGGGCCAGACAGCGGCAAGCCAGGCATATAGCGGCAGCACTGCAAACAACAGCAGGCTTTGCGCCAACGCCGAGTAGGCTTTGACTTCGAGCTTTGACAAGCCCTGGATTGCGGAAACTGACAGCCAGCCCTCCCTGACCGGTTTGATAAAGTAATAGGCCGTCAGGATCAGGAAAATATTTGCCATCATCAGAGAGCCGATTCGTATCTCATCCCGCCGGATATCCGAGAACAGTCCGAAAAACTTTTCCGCCAGGGTTTTTTGATTGATATCCGACATGAGGGCTTTATTGAAACATATTGCAGATGCAGGGTGTCTATTACCCTGAAACCGGGCCTTTCATTGTATTGCAGGCCGGCTGACATTACTATTGAGTAAACCCTATGCGGCCTGGAAAATGATCCACGAAGACAGTCTCTGTTCCCGCCTTGTCTTGCTTGCCGCCCTGTTTTTCAGTACCGCCGTTTATTCAAACAGCCTGCCGTACCCCCTGCCGGACGCTGAATCGCTGAATCAGGCCCGCTCGATTATCGAGGCCATGAAAGAGAACGAGCGTGGTCCCTATGCGCGGCTGCGCTGGTTCTGCAATGACGGCACGGTGCATCCGCCACAACCATACGCCTGCAAGGAGAGAGGCGGCGGACAGCAGCATGCCGAGTACTCGGAAAGCCGCCAGAAACTCGCCGAACTGGGTTTCCACGTCGGTACGATCTACTCCTCGCTGGAATGGGAACGGTTCCGGGACGTGTCCAACCGGCACCAGCGCATGAGGGAACTGGCCCTGGAAAAATTCATGTTTGATATCGATGACGGCTGGGTTTTGCGAAAGGCCAAAAATTATCGAGGCCGCATCCAGATAGAAGACGAAATCGAGGCGGGTAGAACGCTGTTACTGCGGTTGCTGGAGAATCCGGAATGGGTGACCGAAAATTTCCTGTTACTGAAAGAACTCGTCAAGGTCGTCCCGCATCATAGCGGCAAGGACTTGACCCGGAACATCCGCCGTCACTCCACCGAGCTGGCGGAACTGGTCCCGAGTTTCGAAAACATCCGCATTGAAATTCACACCCAACCCTCGAAGGCTACGATCCCGCTCATTGATACCTGGATCGAAAAACAAAAGGATCAGGATCTCATCGGGCGGGCCAGCCAACTCGCGAACGAGATTGAAGAACTGTACGGGGCCCGTGGACGTGCGCAACGCATCCGCTCTATCCGGGAAAAGATCTCCGCTTCCGGCCAGTTTCCGGAGTTGACCAGGCTCTTCAGTGATGCCACCGCAGAACCGCTGGCCGAGGCAGGCAAGTATGCGCG
>JBFGPT010000105.1:0-5848 GCA_041564575.1 Gammaproteobacteria bacterium
GGGATCCGGTGATTTCGGCAAATACAACCACGCGGGGCCTGCGGTTTGACTCGAAACCTCCCCGATACAACAACCACGCACAGCATGAAACAGGACAACCTCTCAGAATCCGTAGTGAATGATATGACTGTCGATCGACGCGATCTCGCCAATGCCATCCGGGCGCTGAGCATGGACGCCGTCGAACGCGCCAAATCCGGTCATCCGGGTGCACCCATGGGCATGGCCGATATTGCCGAGGTCCTGTGGAATGACTTCCTGCGCCATAACCCGGCCAATCCACGCTGGTTTAACCGCGATCGTTTCGTCATGTCCAACGGTCACGGGTCCATGCTGCTGTATTCGGTGCTGCACCTGTGCGGTTACGATCTGACGATCGATGACCTGAAACAATTCAGGCAACTGCACTCCAGGACCCCGGGCCACCCGGAATACGGCTATGCCCCCGGTATCGAGACCACCACCGGCCCCCTCGGTCAGGGCTTCGCCAATGCCGTTGGCATGGCGATCGCTGAACGGACGCTGGCGGCGACCTATAACCGCCCCGGTCATGAACTGATCGATCACTACACGTATGTCAGCGTCGGCGACGGTTGCCTGATGGAAGGCATCTCGCACGAGGCCGCTTCACTGGCCGGGACCCTGGGTCTGGGCAAGTTGATGACCTTCTTCGACAGCAACCGCATCTCCATCGACGGCGAGGTGGACGGCTGGTTCCGGGATGACACCGGCGCACGATTCGAGGCCTACGGCTGGCACGTGATCCGTGACGTTGACGGTCACGCACCCGAACAGATCCACGCGGCCATCGCGGCCGCGCAGGCGGTAACGGACCGACCCAGCTTCATCGTCTGCCACACCGAGATCGGCCATGGTGCCCCGAACAAGGCCGGTACGGCCGCGAGTCATGGCGCACCGCTGGGCGCGGAAGAAGTCCGTCTGGCCCGCGAAAAGATCGGCTGGGAATATGCACCGTTTGAAATACCCGAGGCCATATATAACGCCTGGGACGCCAGGACCGACGGCCAGCAACGCGAAGCGGAATGGAACCGGCATTTCGATGCCTACCGGGACAGTTACCCGCAAGAAGCTGCGGAACTGGATCGGCGCATTGCCGGAAGATTACCGGACGATTGGGAGATGCAACTCGAGCGCATCGTCGGCGAGGCGGTGAGTAAGGCGGAAACGGTCGCCACGCGGAAATCCTCGCAAATCGCTCTGAATGCCTTCGCCCCGCTGCTGCCGGAACTCATCGGCGGTTCGGCGGACCTGACCGGTTCCAACCTGACCTGGCATGACGGCTCCCGCGCCATCAGTGCTGAATCAACCGCAGGGAACTACCTGTATTATGGCGTGCGCGAATTCGCCATGACCGCGATTAATAATGGACTGGCCCTGCATGGCGGATTTATCCCTTACGGCGGCACCTTTCTCATGTTTTCCGAGTACGCGCGCAACGCCCTGCGCATGGCGGCCCTGATGAAACAGCGCAATATCTCGGTCTTCACCCACGATTCGATCGGCCTGGGCGAGGATGGCCCCACGCACCAGGCGGTGGAACAGGCGGCCACCCTGCGGCTGATGCCGAATATGTCGGTATGGCGGCCCTGTGACTGTGTTGAAACCGTGGTCGCCTGGCGGTCCGCCATCGAGCGTGACAACGGTCCCAGTTCGCTGTTGTTATCGCGACAGAACCTGCCGCACATCGAACGCAGCGAGACACAGATCGGCAACATTCGCCGCGGCGCCTATATCCTGCTGGAACCGGCCGGTGGCCCGGACATCATTGTCATCGCCACCGGCTCCGAGGTCGAGCTGGCCATGGCTGTCGCGGGCGATTTGAATGCAGACGGTGCCCGGGTGCGTGTTGTTTCCATGCCCTGCGCCGATGTCTTCGATGATCAGGATCAGGCTTACCGCGATGAGGTCCTGCCGCCGGATTGCCGCAAGCGCATAGCGGTCGAAGCCGGTGTCAGCGACTACTGGCGTAAATACGTCGGCCTGGATGGCCAGGTGCTCGGCGTGGATACCTTCGGTGAATCGGCGCCGGCAAAAGATGTGTTTGAGTATTTCGGGTTCACCCGTAAAAATCTGGCGAACCTGATCAGGGCAATGATGTAATGCCGCGATGTGTAAGCACAGCAACACCGAATAATTAATTATAAATATGCAATGAATACGTGGAGAAGAGAATGACAATAAAAGCAGGAATCAATGGTTATGGCAGGATTGGACGCAACATCCTGCGTGCGCTGTACGAGGCCGGCCGCAACGACGAGATTGAAATCGTAGCCATTAATGATCTCGGCAATGCCGAGATCAACGCACACCTGACCAAGTATGATACCGCCCACGGCCATTTCCCCGCTGAAGTCAGCGTCGAAGGTGAAAATATGATTGTCAATGGCGACAAGATCCGGGTCCTGTCCGAGCGCGATCCGGCCAAGCTGCCCTGGGGCGAGCTCGGCGTCGACGTGGTGCTGGAATCCACGGGATTTTTTACCAGCAAGGCCAAGGCCTCGGCGCACCTCGACGGCGGCGCCAAAAAGGTGGTCATCTCGGCGCCGGGCGGCAGCGATGTCGATGCCACCGTCGTATACGGCGTCAACCATGACGTCCTCGAGCCTACCGACACCGTCATCTCCAACGCCTCCTGCACGACGAATTGCCTGGCGCCCGTGGTCAAGGTCCTGCACGAACATATCGGCCTCAAACATGGCATCATGACCACGGTACACGCCTATACCAACGATCAGGTCCTGACCGATGTCTATCATACTGATCTGCGCCGCGCCCGCTCGGCCACCATGTCGATGATACCGACCAAGACCGGCGCGGCGGCGGCGGTAGGCCTGGTGTTACCGGAACTGAACGGCAAGCTGGATGGTTACGCGGTGCGCGTGCCGACCATCAACGTGTCCATGGTGGATCTCACCTTCGCCGCCAACCGTGAAACCAGTATCGATGAGATCAACGCCTTGATGCAGGAAGCAGCCGCGGGTGCGCTGCAGGGCGTGCTCGCCTATAACGATGCGCCACTGGTATCGGTGGATTTCAATCATAACCCGGCGTCCTCCACCTACGATGCCTCGTTGACCAAGGTTATCGACGGCACCCAGGTCAAGGTGGTGGCCTGGTATGACAATGAGTGGGGGTTCTCCAACCGCATGCTGGATACCACCCTGGCCCTGATGAACGTGGCCTGAGTCGAGATGCTGGTCAAGACAGGCGATCTGGATTTCAGCGACAAACGGGTCCTGATCCGCGTTGACTTCAATGTGCCTGTCAAAGACGGCGTGGTACAGGATGACACCCGTATTCGCGCCTCCCTCCCTACCATACTCGAGGTGCTGGATGGCGGCGGCCAGGTCATCCTGGTCTCACACCTTGGCCGTCCCGAGGAAGGCAAGTTTGACCAGAAATATTCCCTGGCGCCGGTGGCCGAGCACCTGGCGCAATTGTCCGGGCGCAAGGTTGACCTGGTCAGGGACTGGCAAGACGGCGTCATCGAAGCTGACGCGGAAATCCTCATGCTGGAAAATATCCGTTTCTGCAAGGGTGAACTCAGCGATGATGATGAACTGGCCCGCAACCTGGCCGGCTTGTGTAATATTTACATCAACGACGCCTTCGGCACCGCGCACCGCGCCCAGGCCTCGACCCACGGTGTCGCCAAGTACGCCCCGGTCGCCTGCGCCGGTCCCCTGATGGTGGCCGAACTGGAGGCCCTGGGCAAGGTGCTGGAAGATCCGGCCCGGCCGCTGATTGCCGTCGTCGGCGGCGCCAAGGTCTCCACCAAGCTGACGATCCTGAAACAACTGGCCGGAGTCGTCGACCAGTTGATCGTCGGTGGCGGTATCGCCAACACCTTCCTGAAGGCGGCCGGTTTTGAAGTCGGTCAGTCTCTGCATGAAGCGGACCTGGTTACGACCGCGGCCGAACTCATGCAGGACATGCAGGCCAATGGCCGTGACATCCCGCTGCCCACCGATGTTGTGTGCGCCAGCGAATTTTCCGAACAGGCGCAACCCGTATTAAAAGCCATTAACGAGGTTGCCGCAGACGATCTGATCCTGGATATCGGTCCGGATACGGCAGCGCGTTTTTCCGCAATGATCAAGGAGGCCGGTACCATTCTCTGGAACGGGCCGGTCGGTGTATTTGAATTTGATGCCTTCGCCGGCGGCACGCGCAGCCTGGCTGAGGCCATCGCGGACAGCCCGGCCTATTCCGTCGCCGGCGGCGGTGACACCCTGGCCGCCATCGCCAGGTTCGGTGTCGCCGACCGCATCTCCTACATCTCCACTGGCGGCGGCGCCTTCCTGGAGTTGCTGGAAGGCCGCGAATTGCCCGCCGTCGCCATACTCAAGGAATCGGCCCGCGCCTGGGCCGCAATGGAACGTGCCCGGGAATATTAAGATCCTCAAATTCGCTGTTTTAGAATCCTGAATGCGTAGAACCAAGATCATCGTGACGCTTGGTCCGGCGACTGACAAGCCGGGCATGCTGAATAAACTGTTTAAAGCCGGTATGGACGCTGCGCGTCTGAACTATTCACACCAGACCCATGCCGAGCATGAACGGCGGCTTGATGAGGTGCGGGAACTGTCGCTGAAGAAACACCGCGCCATCGGCATCATCGCCGATTTGCAGGGACCCAAGATCCGCATCCAGCGTTTCAATACCGGCAGTATCGAACTGCACGAGGGCGATACCTTCGTCTTCGACACCGACCTGTCACAGGGCGAGGGCGACGTGCATCACGTCGGTGTGAGTTATAAAAATCTGCCCAGGGACGTCAAGGCCGGCGATACGCTGCTGCTGGATGACGGGCGTATCTCCCTGCTGGTCAAGGATGTCGGCGAACATGAAGTCACCTGTGACGTCGTCACCGGCGGTCACCTGAGTGATCGCAAGGGCATCAACCTGCGGGGCGGCGGGCTGTCCGCCGGCGCCTTGACCAAAAAGGACCTCAAGGACCTCAAGCACGCCCTGAAAATTGGTGTGGACTTTATCGCCCTGTCGTTTACCCGCCGGGCGGAGGATATCCACAATGCCCGCGAAATGATCAAGGCCGCAGGCAGCAATGCTGGCATCATCGCCAAGATCGAACGCGCCGAGGCGCTGGACGATATCGAGTCCATCATTGATGCGGCGGATGCCATTATGATCGCGCGCGGCGACCTCGGCGTGGAGATCGGCGATGCCAGCCTGCCGCCGGTCCAAAAACGCTTGATCAAGATGGCCCGCGACATGGATCGCGCAACCATCACGGCAACGCAAATGATGGAATCGATGATCACCGAGTCGATCCCGACCCGTGCCGAGGTCTTCGACGTGGCCAATGCCGTGCTGGACGGCACCGACGCCGTCATGCTGTCCGGTGAAACCAGCATCGGCAAGCATCCCGACAGGGTGCTGACCTCGATGGCGAACATCTGCGCCGAAACGGAGAAGCAGCGGCACACTCGGGTTTCCGACCACCGCATCAACCAGCGTTTCGAATCCGTCGGCGAAGCCATCGCCATGTCGACCATGTACGCCGCAAATCATATCGGCGCAAAGGCTATCGCGGCCCTGACCGAAACCGGCTCCACCTGCGTGTGGATGTCCCGCATCAGTTCCGGCATTCCGATTTTTGCCTTTACGCGGCATGAGTCCACGCGCCGCAAGGTCACCCTGTATCGGGGCGTCTACCCGGTCAAATTCGACATTACCCATACCGATCCGCTGGAAGCCAACAAGGAGATCATCGATATCCTGATGCAAAACAAGGTGGTGTCCGAGGGTGATATCGTCATCATCACCAAGGGGGATCTGCGCGGTACACGCGGCAACACCAATAACA
>JBFGPT010000106.1:0-5844 GCA_041564575.1 Gammaproteobacteria bacterium
CCCGGCGCGGCGCCGAGATCGATGACCGTTTGTCCCGACCGCAGCAGCCGGCGTTTCTTGTCTATCCCGGCAAGCTTGTAGACGGCGCGGGAGCGGTAATGCCCCTGCCTGACCTGCTTGACGTAGGGATCTTTCTTCTGACGCTGCAACCAGCGATTGCTTGAAGCGGACTTTGCCAAATTTCAGGATTCAGACGTGGATTCGGGCGGCCTGCCTTGATCAGAATAACTTCTTTGCCATCCCCATCAGACCATCGCCACCACCGGCAAGATCGAGTAAGGATCCGCCCTGGCTGTTCGAGTCGATGATTTTCGGCAATACTTCCGCCAATCCGCGTGTGGCCGTATCCTGTTCAACACCGAGTTGGGAGGCAAATGCCGAAAGCTTGCTGTCTCCAAAGACATCCTTTAACTGCGCGGTATTGATACCTTCATTTGCGCCGTCGCCAAGCCATGACCCTGCAATTGCCTGCAAGCCGCCGCCTTGCATCATCTTGGACACCAGGCCGCCAATATCCAGCTTGTCGCCTTGCTTGCCAATCAGGCCAGTCAGCGCGTTTGCAATCGTGTCATCGGAAAGATTGCTGCCCAGTTGTTTTTTCAGCAGATCAACTGCCATTGCCATGATATCCATCGGTTTACCTCCGGTTATGGTCTATTAAATATATTTGACTTCCATGATTTCGTATTCAATGTCGCCACCCGGCGCATTGACTTCGACGATGTCGCCTTCCTGCTTGCCGATCAGCGCGCGGGCGATGGGCGAGGTAATGGAAATCCGGGCTTCGTTGATGTCGGCTTCTTCCTCGCCGACTATCTGGTAAGTCACTTCCTGATCATTTTCCAGGTTCATCACTCTGACCGTGGCGCCGAACACCACCTTGCCATCGGCATTGATGGAGGATATTTCGATAATCTCGGCATGGGCCAGCGCGTGTTCGATCGTCTGTATACGCCCCTCGACAAAACTCTGCTGCTCGCGGGCGGCGTGATATTCGGCGTTTTCGCTCAGGTCACCATGTGCACGCGCCTCGGCGATGGCCGCGGTGATGCGTGGTCGATCAACGGTCTTCAATTCATTCAATTGCAGGCGCAATTTTTCCGCGCCTTTCGCCGTCATGGGAACCCTCGCCATATTTATCTCCTGTGTAATTCCTGCAGGCTGTTAACCTGTTGCTTCTGCTGTTGTTGCAAGGCTTCAAGTGCCGCATTGGCCGCGGCAATCGTCGTTGTGTAGAAGACCTTGTGCTGTAATGCCGTTCTGCGGATTGAATAGGAATCCGCGATTGCTTTCTTGCCCTCTGTCGTATTGACAATCATATGGATGGCCTCGTTCTTCAACATATCGACGACATGCGGTCGCCCTTCCCGGACCTTGTTGATACCGAGACACTCGATACCGGCAGCCTGCAATGCCCGTGCCGTGCCGTGCGTGGCGCACAGGACAAAACCAAGATCGCTTAACTGCCCGGCGATCTTGACTGCCTCCGGCTTGTCCGCGTCGCGCACGCTGATAAAGGCCAGGCCTTTTTTCGGGATCTCCTGGTCGGCCGCTAGTTGCGCCTTGGCAAAGGCCTCGCCGAAACTGCTGCTGATACCCATCACCTCGCCGGTGGACTTCATTTCCGGCCCGAGCAGCGGATCGACACCGGGGAACTTGATAAAAGGAAATACGGCTTCCTTGACCGAATAAAACTCCGGTATCACGGCTGCATCAATGCCCTGTTGATCCAGGCTCTGGCCGACCATGCACAGGGCCGCGATCCGCGCAAGCGGCTGGCCGGTGGCCTTGGATACGAACGGCACGGTCCGTGAGGCGCGTGGATTGACTTCCAGTACGTAAATTTCCTCGCCCTGGATGGCGAACTGCGTGTTCATCAGGCCCACGACATCAAGCGCGCGGGCCATTTCCCGTACCTGTTCACTGAGCCGATCCTGGATAGCCTGTCCCAGGTGATGCGGCGGCAGGCAACAGGCGGAATCACCCGAGTGCACACCGGCCTGCTCGATATGTTCCATGATGCCGCCGATGATGACCCGCTTGCCGTCACAGACGGCATCGACATCCACCTCGACGGCATCGCTCAGAAACCGGTCCAGCAGCACGGGTGACTTGTTGGAAACCGCGACGGCCTCGGTCATGTAGCGCCTGAGGTCCTCTTCATTGTAGACGATCTCCATGGCGCGGCCGCCAAGGACGTAGGACGGGCGCACCACCAGTGGATAGCCGATCTCCCGAGCCAGCGTCACACCCTCTTCCATTTCGCGCGCCGTGCGGTTCGGCGGCTGTTGCAGATCGAGCTGCTGCAGAAGCTTCTGGAAACGTTCACGGTCCTCGGCGAGATCGATACAGTCGGGACGCGTGCCGATGATCGGTGCGCCGGCAGCCTCCAGCGGCCGGGCGAGTTTCAGTGGTGTCTGTCCGCCGTATTGCACGATCACGCCTTTGGGTTTTTCCAGGTCAATGATCTCGAGCACGTCCTCCAGGGTCAGGGGCTCGAAATACAAGCGGTCGGAGGTGTCGTAATCGGTGGAAACCGTTTCCGGGTTACAGTTGACCATGATGGTCTCATAACCCGCCTCGCGCATGGCGAAAGCCGCCTGCACGCAACAATAATCAAATTCGATGCCCTGGCCGATGCGGTTGGGGCCACCGCCGAGGACCATGATCTTGTCGCGGTCGCTTGGCGTCGCCTCGCATTCCTCTTCATAAGTGGAATACATGTAGGCAGTGGTTGCAGCAAACTCGGCGGCGCAGGAATCGACGCGCTTGTACACCGGGCGGATATCGTACCGGTGACGCAAGTTGCGCACGCTGCCCTCATCCGTGTTCAGCAGGGTCGCGAGCCTGGAGTCGGAAAACCCCTTGCGCTTGAGCCGCAACAGGCGCTCGGGCGCCAGGTCGTCCAGGGACTGCCCGGTCAGGCCCGCCTCTTCCTCGATCAGATCCTGTATCTGCGCCAGGAACCAGCGATCGATCATGGACCACTGGTAGACCTCCTCGATATCCATGCCAAAGCGGAAGGCCTCGCCGACATACCACAGGCGTTCACCGCGTGGCGTACGCAGGTTAACGCGGATCTTGTCCAGCGCCTCGGGGTCATCGGCGGCCAGCACGGCGTTGAAACCGTCGCTGCCAATCTCCAGGCCGCGCATGGCCTTTTGCAGGGATTCCTGGAAGGTGCGGCCCATGGCCATCACCTCGCCGACGGATTTCATCTGCGTGGTCAGACGATCGTCGGCCTGCGGGAATTTTTCAAAGGTAAAACGCGGGATCTTGGTAACGATGTAATCGATGGTCGGTTCGAACGAGGCCGGCGTCACGCCGCCCGTGATCTCGTTTTCCAGTTCATCCAGCGTATAGCCGACCGCCAGCTTCGCCGCGACCTTGGCGATCGGAAAACCGGTGGCCTTGGAGGCCAGCGCCGAGGAACGCGACACGCGCGGGTTCATCTCGATAATGATCAATTCACCGTTGTCAGGATTGATCGCGAACTGCACGTTGGACCCGCCGGTATCGACACCGATCTCGCGCAGCACTGCAATCGAGGCATCGCGCATGATCTGGTATTCCTTGTCGGTCAGCGTCAGGGCCGGCGCAATGGTGATCGAATCCCCGGTGTGCACGCCCATGGGATCGAGGTTTTCAATCGAGCAGATGATGATGCAGTTGTCCTTGCAGTCGCGCACCACTTCCATTTCGTATTCCTTCCAGCCGATGACCGACTGTTCCAGCAGGATCTCGGTCGTCGGTGAGGCATCCAGGCCACGCTCACAGATATCGCTGAACTCTTCCTGGTTCCAGGCGATGCCGCCGCCGGTGCCGCCCAGGGTAAACGAAGGCCGGATGATGATCGGGTAGCCGATGTCCTCGACAATCTCCCAGGCCTGTTGCATGTCGTGCGCAAGTCCGGAGTGCGGCATGCCGAGACCAATTTTGCGCATGGCGTCGCGGAATTGTTCCCGGTCTTCGGCCTTGTCGATGGCCTCGCGGCTGGCGCCGATCATTTCGACACCGTGTTTTTCCAGCACGCCGTGATGGGCCAGGTCGAGCGCGCAATTCAGCGCGGTCTGCCCGCCCATGGTCGGCAGGATGGCATCCGGCTTTTCTTTCTCGATGATCGCCTCGACGACCTGCCACTTGACCGGCTCGATATAGGTGGCATCGGCCATGTCGGGATCGGTCATGATGGTCGCGGGATTGGAGTTCACCAGGATCACGCGGTAACCCTCTTCCCGGAGCGCCTTGCAGGCCTGGGCGCCGGAATAATCGAACTCGCAGGCCTGACCGATAACGATCGGCCCGGCGCCGATGATCAGGATGCTGTTGATGTCGGTTCTTTTAGGCACTTTGCCGGCGACTCTTGTTTTTCGTAGCGTTCATGGAGTTACCTGCGGGCATCCATCAATTCCACAAAGTGCAGGAACAGCGGCCGCACATCATGCGGCCCCGGACTGGCTTCCGGGTGCCCCTGGAACCCGAAGGCCGGACGTTCGGTATGGTGTACACCCTGCAAACTGCCATCGAACAGCGAGCGGTGCGTTGCCTTGAGATTGTCCGGCAGGGTGGCCTCGTCGACGGCAAAGCCGTGGTTCTGGCTGGTGATCACCACCTGCCCGGTGTCGAGATCCTTCACCGGGTGGTTGGCGCCGTGATGCCCGAATTTCATCTTCAGGGTCTTCGCACCCATGGCCAGCGACAGGAGTTGGTGGCCGAGACAGATGCCGAACGCGGGCGTGCCGCTGTCGACGATCTCGCGGATGGCCTCGATAGCGTAGTCACAGGCAAACGGGTCACCTGGACCATTGGACAGAAACACGCCGTCAGGCTGCTCCTTTAATACTTCCGCAGCGGGCGTCTGTGCCGGCACCACGGTCACCTGGCACCCCGCCGAGGTCAGTAACCTGAGAATGTTGCGCTTGACACCATAGTCGTAGGCCATGACCCGGTATGCAGACTGATCGGCCGGCCGGCGTTCAAAACCACTGCCGAGTTGCCAGCGCCCTTCCTGCCACGGGTAGGGTTTCTCCGTGGAAACCTCCCGGGCCAGGTCGGCGCCTTCCAGCCCCGGAAATTCCCGGGCCAGGGCCACGGCGGCAGCGGTATCCGTGGTATCTCCGCCGATGATACAGCCCCGCTGCGCGCCTTTTTCCCGCAGTATGCGGGTCAGGCGCCGGGTGTCGATACCGGCGATGGCGACGATGTTGTGACTGTGCAGATAATCGGAAAGACTGTGCTGTGAACGCCAGTTACTCGCCAAAAGGGGCAGGTCCCGGATCACCAGTCCACTGACATAGATTTGAGCGGATTCTTCATCCTCGGGGTTAGCGCCGACATTGCCGATGTGCGGCTGGGTCAGGGTGACAATCTGGCGGTAATAGGACGGGTCGGTGAGGATTTCCTGGTAACCCGTAATCGCGGTATTGAATACCACTTCACCGGCGACCCGGCCCTCAATACCGATAGACTGGCCATGGAACAGGCTGCCATCTTCGAGTGCGAGTAATGCTGTAGTCGTCATAAACCCCGGGGGAAACTTGGGCGCCGTCAACGCGTGCCTGCCGCTCGCGGACGGGTTCCAGAAGCTATACATACAAAACGGGAGTCACCGCCAAGGCCACTCCCGTTCGAAAACTAGCGCCAATTTTACTGATCGACCGGCCCGATGTCTAATCAGCCTGAAACCTGCGGCGGAATATCCGTTAACATGAAAATATGAAGGATCCCGCGGCAGACAAGCCGGTTTTTCAGCGCCTGTGCCGGGCCGCCGAGCTGCCGCCGGGCGGGCGAGGTTTCTCGATGGCGACCGGCGCCGGCCCTCTGGAGCTGTTCATTATTGCCCGG
>JBFGPT010000107.1:0-5812 GCA_041564575.1 Gammaproteobacteria bacterium
ACGAAACCGCGCAAGGTACACCACAAGATCAGTCAGGCCTTCAGGGATATCAAGCAAAATGCCGGGGCCGGTGATCAAATCGTCGTGACGGGCTCCTTCCTGACAGTCGGCGCCGCCATGCGCCACCTGAAAAAGAATATCCGGCTCGTCTAGCATGGATCAGAATCTTAAGGAAAGACTGGTTGGCGCCGCGGTACTGATCATGCTTGCGGTGATTTTTATACCGATGTTTCTCAGCGACGTGCCGATCACGGATGATCGCATCACCGAAAGCAACATCCCGGAAAAGCCCGAGGCCTTCAATTCCCGGATCGTGCCCTTGCAAGCCGTCCCGCAGGAGATCAGTACGGAGAGTAACGGGCAGACGGACAGCGACCCGCACGGCATGGTGCCGGACAGTGATTCGGCCGCTGGCGGTCCGCAGCAGGAAAGTGACGCCGGTACGGATGAAGACGGCACAGAGACGGGCGTCCAGATAAAGGAGGTCATCAAGGACAGCGCCGGGGTTGGCCTGACGGCCTGGGTCATCCAGGTGGGCAGTTTTGCCTCGGAAGAAAATGCGCAATCCCTGAACCGGCAGTTGCGCGAAAAACATTATCCTGCCTTCGTGGAACCGCTGGTGCGTGGTGACAAGGTCATTTACCGGGTTCGGGTCGGGCCGGAATTGCGCCGATCCAATGCCGAAAATCTCAGGCAGGAAATCAAGAAAAAGCTGGGTTACGACGGCATCCTGGTGCGCTATCCCTGAGAATGGCTGCGGCTCAATCGCATGACAAGCCGGTAAAACCCTGTAAAATTCGTCCTTTGACGATGTGCCCGTAAGCGATGCAAGCAGCAGACATCACGATCCTGGTAATCCTGGCCATCCCGGCCCTGGTCGGCGTGTTCTACGGATTTCTCAATATCGTGTTCTCCTTGCTGGCCTGGGTGCTGGCCACGGGTATCGCCGTCAAGGTGACACCGTTGTTTGCGCCGCTGCTGGAGAATTACGTCGAGACGCCGCTACTACGAACCGTGCTGGCCTTTGCCGGCCTGTTTATCGTCAGCCTCATGATTTTTTCGGCGCTCGGATATTTCATAGTAAAATTGCTTGGCCGGGCCGGCCTGACCGCGGCCGATCGTATACTTGGCCTGCTGTTCGGGTTTGGATTGGGTACGGCTATCGTCGCGGCTGTAATATTTCTGGCAGGATTTACCGCATTTCCAAAGGAACCGTGGTGGGAGGAATCGCGATTGATCGCACCATTTGAAAAAATGTCCGTATGGGCACAGCAATTTTTACCTGAAAACATGGCCAGTCATCACGGCTATGAGTTTGAACAGCCCACCGTGGCACCCACTGAACCTGCGGCCCCGGTGGTTGAACCGCCGCAGCCGACCGGCACAAGCAGCTGACGCGATCACATGTGCGGCATCATCGGCATCGTCAGTAACAGTCCCGTCAACCAGATGATATTTGACGGTCTGACCATGTTGCAGCATCGCGGACAGGATGCCGCGGGGATGGTGACCTACGACGATGGCCGTCTTTACCTGCGCAAGAATAACGGTCTGGTGCGGGATGTATTTCATACCCGGCACATGCTGAATCTCAAGGGTAATATGGGTATCGGTCATGTGCGTTACCCGACAGCCGGCTGTTCGTCTTCGGCCGAGGCCCAGCCTTTCTACGTCAACTCGCCCTACGGGATCACCCTGGCGCATAACGGCAACCTCACCAATGGCGAGGCACTCAAGGAGCAGTTGTTCCGTGACGATCTCCGGCACCTGAACACAGGATCGGATTCCGAGGTACTGCTCAATGTGCTGGCACATGAACTGCAGAAACAGGGCAAGTTGCGTCTCTCGGTCGATGATGTGTTTGACGCGGTGGCCAGCCTGCACAAGCGCTGTCATGGCGGCTACGCGGCGGTGGCCATGATTACCGGATTCGGCATCCTGGCTTTTCGCGATCCCAATGGTATCCGCCCCGTGATCTTCGGCGAACGGCAAACGGACTGCGGCAAGGAATTTATCGTTGCCTCAGAGAGCGTGGCCATAGATGCGCTGGATTTTGAGGTGCTACGTGATGTCATGCCCGGAGAGGCAGTATTCATCACCAAGGACGGAGAGTTATACTCGCGGCAGTGCGCGGAAAATCCGCATTACGCGCCCTGTATCTTCGAGCATGTATATCTTGCCAGGCCGGATTCCATCATCGACGGTATCTCGGTCTACAAGGCCCGTTTGCGCATGGGTGAAACGCTGGCGGACAAGATCCTGCGCGAGTGGCCGGACCACGATATCGATGTGGTCATACCGATCCCCGACACGGGGCGGACCGCGGCCATACCGCTGGCCTACAAGTTAGGGGTCAAGTACCGCGAGGGATTCATCAAGAATCGTTACATTCCGCGAACCTTTATCATGCCGGGGCAGGCGATTCGCAAGAAATCCGTGCGCCAGAAGCTCAATGCCATCGAGCTGGAATTCAAGGACAAGAACGTATTGCTGGTAGACGACTCCATCGTCAGGGGCACCACATCCGGTGAAATCATACAGATGGCCAGGGAGGCCGGTGCGCGCAAGGTTTATTTCGCCTCGGCCGCGCCGCCGGTCAAATATCCAAACGTCTACGGCATCGATATGCCGGCGGCCCGGGAACTCATCGCGCACAACAAGTCGGAACAGGAGATTGCCGCCCGCATTGGCGCCGACTGGCTGATCTACCAGGACCTGGAAGACCTTGTGGAAGCGGCCCATCTCGGCAACCCGGTGATAGAGGACTTCGACACCTCATGCTTCGATGCGCGTTATGTTACCGGTGATGTCAATCAGGATTACCTGGATCATCTCGCAGAAATGCGTAATGACCATGCCAAGAGCAGGCAGCAGGTCAGCGACGAAAACCTGATCGATCTCTCGAACTCCGCGGATCTTAACTAGTCTTTCCTTTCGCGCAGAATGGATGCCGGTGAATTACCGGCCGTGTGCGCCGCATCACTTTTGCCCCCCCGCATATCTGCTAATATCTACACAGGTTGGTGACGTAGATGCGGTGTACTGCGATGGATGTATTTGAACTTGTGAAAGACATAAACGAGGTTATCAGTTATTCGGCTGGCGACGTAATATTCAATGAAGGAGATTTTGGTGACCATATGTATATCATCCAGGAGGGCGAGGTCGATATCATGATCGGTCACAGGACCATGTTGACGGTCGGCAGGGGTGACATTCTGGGCGAGATGGCCCTGATAGAAAACAACCCTCGCAGCGCCACCACGGTCGCCAAAACATCCTGCCGCCTGGTACCGGTCAGCAGAAAACGCTTTGCCCTCATGGTTCAGCAATCGCCGCGTTTTGCCATAGATGTCATGCGCGTACTGGCCGAGCGCCTCAGGCGCATGAACGAGTTTTTGAAGTAATCCTGCAGTTGCATGCCGACCGGTTACCGGTCATTACTCCTCGATTTGTATTATTTTCACGCGGGCGCGGGCGCCGCGCTTGACGGAGAACCTGGATTTGGGGATGCCGAAGTGACTGGCCAACAGAGCGATCAGGGCCGCGTTGGCCTTGCCATCCACCGGCGCAGCCTTGACACAGGCCCGCCAACTCTGGTCCGGCGCCTGTTCCAGTGATTCATGGCGGGCATTTGGCCTGACCGAGACACGCAGCGTCTTCATGCATCGCGAATGGCGTTCAGCAGGACGGGCAAGAATCGCATGATATCGGTCGTGCATTTCTGCAGGTTTTCATCAATCATGTCCATCGTGATCTCCTCGTCGCACTTGCCCGCGGCACGGTTCACCACCATGCAGAGGCTGGCATATTCGAGCTTGAGTTCGCTTGCCAGGGCTGCCTCAGGCATGCCGGTCATGCCGACCAGGTCACAGCCGTCGTTTTCCATTTTTTGAATTTCAGCCGCAGTCTCCAGGCGGGGACCCTGGGTGGCGCCATAGGTGGCCTGATTGATGGTGACAAGGCCGATGTGGCCGGCCGCGTTGATCATTGCCTGGCGCAGGGACTGCGAATAGGGGCGGGTGAAGTCGATATGGGTAACGTCGTTGAGGCCGTCCTCGTAAAAGGTATGACCCCGTCCCCAGGTATAGTCGATGATCTGGTCCGGAATGACGATCTTGCCGGGCAACATCGGATCGCTGATACCCCCGACGGCGTTGATGGCGACGATAATTTCGGCGCCGACCTCGCTCAATGCCCAGATATTCGCACGGTAATTAATCTTGTGTGGCGGGATGACGTGCGGGTTGCCGTGTCTGGGTATGAAGACAACCTCCTGTCCGGCAAATTCCCCCAGCGTCAGGATGCCTGAATGTTGTCCATAGGGCGTTTTCTGGATCTTTTGCCCGGTGACGGACAGGCCATCCAGGGACGCCAGACCCGAGCCACCGATGATACCGACACGGGCCATGTCAGCCCTCTCCCCGGACGGCATAAATACCGGGAACGTTGCGCAGGTAATTGCGGTAATCCATGCCGTAACCAAAGACATAACGATCGGGTATCCTGAGTCCCGTAAAATCCGCTTGCTGAATATCACCCAGACGAGGGGTATCCTTGTCGACCAGCACGGCGGAATAAATCTTGTCCGCGCCCAGCTTCAGGCATGCATCCCGGATAGCACTCAGGGTCACGCCCTTGTCCAGGATATCGTCCAGGATCAATACGGTCCTGTTCTCGAGCGGGATGCTGGGTGCCCGGATCCAGTCGAGATTACCGCCGGTCGTATTGCCCGCATAGCGCGAGGCATGCACATAATCCAGCTGCAGGGGGAATTGCAGCCTGGGCAGCAGCAGTCCGGTCGGCACGATACCGCCGGTCATGATGCAGAGAAGAATCGGGTTGGCCTTGCTGATCGTGCCCGAGATCGCAACAGCCATATCATCCAGGGCCTGCTCCACTTCGGCGGCGCCGTAGAGTAACTCGGCCTCGGAAAAGATTTTCTCGATTTCAGCAGGTGTGGGTTCAGTCATTGTTTACCAGCTTTCTCATGCCGGACCAGTGTTTCGCGAATTGCCAGGCACAACGGCCGCTGCGTGATCCATGCTCCAGGGCCCATTGTAATGCCTGGCGTTTTGTTTCCAAATCCTCGCTCCCCGGTAATTCATATCGTGCAAGCCAATGGTCAACGATCGCCAGGTACTGGTCCTGGTTGAAGGCATGAAATGCCAGCCACAAGCCGAAGCGTTCCGACAGGGAAATCTTTTCTTCTACCGCCTCGCTCATATGCAGTTCCTCGCCCGAAAATCCGCTGTCCAGGTTGTCCTGCATATGTTCGGGTAACAGGTGTCGGCGGTTGGAGGTCGCGTATATCAGCATGTTGTCGGGTGTGCGGCTGACGGAGCCGTCCAGCACGACCTTGAGTGATTTGTAATCATCGGTGCTGCCGGCAAATGACAGATCGTCGCAATAGATAATGAAATGGCCGGCGGCTGAGTCCAGCGCGGCGATGATGTCCGGTAGATCGACCAGATGCTGCCTCTCGACCTCGACGATGCCGAGACCATCATTCCGGTAGCGGTTGTATATCGCCTTGATCAAAGAGGATTTACCGGTCCCGCGCGGGCCCCAGAGCAGGACATTGTTGGCGGGCAGTCCGGCGAGAAACTGGCGGGTATTGAGATCGATCCTGCTTTTCTGGTTATCGATGCACAACAGGTCATCGAAGCAGATTTCAGAGATATGCCGGACGGGCTGCAGGGCGCCGCTGCCGGCCCGCCCTCGCCAGCGCAGTGCCATGGCCCTGTCGGGGATTATCGCCGATTCGGATTCCGGGATGATTGTTTCAAGCCTGTCCAGCAGCCGGTGGGCG
>JBFGPT010000108.1:0-5787 GCA_041564575.1 Gammaproteobacteria bacterium
CAGGATAGTAATAATTGCTGTACTGGAAGGCCCAGCCGCCGCCTTGCAGGTCGGGGCGCACATCGCGCCAGTCACCGGGTTCATCCGTTAACTGTTGTTGTGTCAGCCAGTTGAGGCCGCGTTCGGCGTACGTACACCCGGGATCAATCTCCAGCAGCGCTTGGCAGGCCAGCGAGGTATCCCAGACCGGTGAAACACAGGGCTGGCAAAAAACACTGCCATCCTCGTTCGTGACCAGCAGATTGTCGATGGCCTTGCGGGCCTGGCGCACCCTGGGGTGATCGGAACCATACCCCAGCACGGTCAGCGCCTCGTAGACGTTGACCATGGCCGGGAAGATACCGCCGATGCCGTGATCCTCGTTCATACGATCGGTAAACCACTGCTCGCATTTGCGTATGGAAATGTTGCGGATGAAACCCGGGACCAGCTTCTCGATCAGGCGGCCGACCTGGTCGAGGACGAAGAAGGCGCGGCTCAGCAGCGTCGTCAGCCTGAAATAATGCAGTTCGTCTTCCGGCGGTGTAGTGAACAATTCACGGATATCAACGCCGCGCGGATTTTTGGCCCTGGGTTTCAGCGTGCACAGTACGAACAGCGGTACCATGACAGTACGCGACCAGTAGGACACCTTGCTGATATGAAACGGGAACCACTTTGGCAGCAGGATAACCTCTGCCGGTATGAATGGCGTGGCGCGCCATGGCACCTGTCCGAACAGGGCCAGCGTGATACGGGTGAAGACGTTGCTGTGGGCGGCGCCGCCATGGTTCAATATCGCGTTACGGGCGCGCACCATGTGTTCCTGGTGCGGGTCGTCGCCGACCAGCTTCAGGGCGTAATAAGCCTTGACCGAGCAACTGAGATCGAAATCGCCGCCGTGATACAGCGACCAGCCATCGTGTTCGTCCTGCTGCGAACGCAGGTAAGCGGCGATCCGGGCCTGCAGTTCTTCATCGACCTCGCCGACGAAGTGCATCATAAGAATGTATTCGGCCGGAATCGTGCAATCGGCTTCCAGGTGATAGACCCAGTGTCCATCGGCTTTCTGTTCACTGATAAGGGCGTCGCGCGCATGCGCCATCGCGGCGGACAGAGACTGTGGTTTCAGGTGATGGACAACGCTTTCATCGAGTGCCGTGTTGTCGGCAGGCGCCGCCAACTTCTCGTTTGTTTCCAGTAACATCAAGCAGTACCCCTGAACATTTGGATAATTTCGTTGTTGTTCCTGCTATGGCGGCCAGGCAGGTTCATGAATGATCCAGAAACGTTCATTGAATCAATAGCTTGAATACCCGCCGGCCGGTCCCGACCCCCTCTGAAAAGCATGGCCATCATCTCACGAAACGGCCTCGTCAGGCAAACCCTTTGCCGTGATATAAAACAGGAAATTCAGTAACTTGTCCTGACTCACGCAAAGGTTGGTCAAGAGCACCGTGGCCTTGACGCTGTTGCGGGAAATTTTGACTTCAGAACCATGGCGAAATTCCCGGTTGTCATTGATCTTGCGCAGGGTCAACACCGCCATGCCCAGGGCCCACAGGCAGAACTTGCGGATGCCGGTTTCGCTGGCCGGGATTAACAGGGTGTAACGCAGGGCATTCTCGAGGTGTTGCCGCGCGATTCCGATTAACGTACCCATGCTGGTGTGAAAGCCTGGTCCATTGTGGCCGGGCGACATCCGCGCCAGATCGAAACCGTTACGTGCGAAGAGTTCTGCCGGCAACCAGCAGGCACCGCGCGCATGGTCATCCCAGATATCCTTGAGGATATTGGTCATCTGCAGTCCCTGGCCAAATGACACGGACAGGCGCATGAGTTCCTCGTGATGGCGGTTGATGTCGGGGGAATAATCGCAAAACAGCTCGGTCAGCATTTCGCCGACGACGCCGGCGACAAAGTAGCAATATTCATCCATGGCCGGTTGGTCCTGCAGCCCCTGCAGCGTTTCGGCCTCCTGGTAGCGTGACATGCCCTCGGCCATGATCCTCACGCAGCGTTCCAGTGCGGCCCGTTGCCGGTCATTGAAACCATGCGTCAGTCGAATGACGGCCGGGGTATTGTTGATCAGATCCTTTTCGTCGTCCGACGCGCTTGCCGACAGCAGCGGGTACAGCGACTCGGCAAAGGCCGCCGCCGGCGCGTCGCCCTTGACGACCTCGATAAACTGTTCGGAAAAACGCCTCTTGTCCGCGGTCACCATATCCCGATCATCCTCGATGGTGTCCGCGATCCGGCACAGCAAGTAGGCGTTGCCGACCACGTCGCGCAGGCGTGGCGGCAGCGCGGGGATGGTCAGGGCGAAGGTGCGTGACACACCCTGCAGAATATGGTTTTGATATTCCAGATCCCGGTCCGCTTGTTCAGTGGGCGTCGGCACGGCGATGAGTGTTTCCTTGTTTGGAGCTGTATCTGATGAAGACGAGATTATGACAGAACTTGCGCTTGCCAGAAAACCGGGGCAGTCAGGTATTATCCTTGGCTGAGCGGTGCCGGGCTAGCCGGCAATACGGGTTGGGCTGTGTTCCGGCGTTGCCGGCATTTCACTGCCGGGTATGATGGACTTGCCGATCCTGGAAATGACTTCCCAGCATGGCCCGGGAAAGGTGTGCAGTTTTTTCATAACCTCGGCAAAACTGTCGAGGAAGTACTGGCAATCCGCTTCGGTGATCAGCAGGGGCGGGATCAGCTTGATGACGTCGATCTTGTGGCCGGCCACCTGCGTCAATATGCCATGGTCCTGCAGCAACGGGATAGTCACGGCCTGAGGAAACAGGCTTTTGTCCAGCTTGTGTGCCAGCGTCCAGGCTGCCTTCAGGGACAAGGATTGCGGCGCACCGAATTCAATGCCTATCATCAGGCCGCGCCAGCGAATATTCCTGATGAACTCGAATTCCGCCTGCATGGCGCGCAGTCCCTCGCCGATCATATCGCCCATGCGGGCGGCGTTGTTGATCAAGTCGTGCCGGTCCATGTAATCCAGCGTCGCCAGCCCGGCGACCATGGCCAGGCTGCCCTGTCCGAAGGTGGAAGAATGCACCACCGATCGATCCATGGATGAAAATACCCGGTCATGGATCCACTTGCGGGTGAGCACGGCGCCGACCGGGACGTAGCCACCCGACAGCGACTTTGACAGGATGACGATGTCCGGGTCCATATCTGCTTCGTGTTCCAGGGCCAGGAATTTTCCGGTCCGGCCCATACCGGACTGCACCTCGTCGGCAACAAACAGGGCGCCATAGCGCTGGCACAGGTCCTGCGCCGTTTTCAGGTAACCGGCGTCGGGAATGTTGATGCCCTTGCCCTGGATGGGTTCGACGACAAAGGCGGCGATGTCACCGCGTTGTAACACCTGTTCCAGCGCCTCGGGATCGTTGAACGTCACCTCGTAGCTATGCGGCAGCAGCGGACCGAAACCTTCGCGAAAGGTCGGGTCGCCGTTCAGGGACAAGGACCCGATGGTCAGGCCATGAAAGGCCTTACGCGCATGGATGATGCCGGGCCGCCGGGTCGCGCAACGGGCGAACTTGATGGCGGTTTCCACGCCCTCGGTGCCGGAACTGGTGAAATATACGTAGTCCAGTGCATTCGGCATGCGTTTTTTAAGCTCCGCGGCCAGCAGACCGGACAGCAACGGCGCTTCCATCTGCACCAGGCTGGCGTAATTGGCATCCATGAAGTCCTTCAGGGCCTTGCGGATCTCGGGATTGTTGCGACCGAAATTGAATACCCCGTAGCCGGCCAGCATATCGAGGTAGCGGCGGTTGTCGTCATCCCACAGATACTGGCCCTCGGCCCGCGTATAACACTTGTCAAAGCCGATGGTGCGCAGGGTCTTCACGAACCGCGGATTGACATGGTCCTTGTGCAGTTCGTAGTTTCGGCCCTCGTGCTCGGCCAGCAGCTGTCTGATATTCAGGGTCATCCGTTATTTACAGCCTTTACGGTGATGTCATTAGTTTGATATTAACCGTCAATAGCGTCCCGATGCCATAGATTGCCGGCAAAAAGTCGTGCTTTTGCGAAACAGGCACGTTAGCCGGATGACGGTAAGTTCGCAGATTAACCGGGCCGGATGACGGCTTGATGACGGGATCAGTCATGGCTGGAACCGGTCTGTGCGGATGTTTGCTGCCCGTCATCCGACAGGGAGTGCAGCCGTTGCCAGGTCAGCAGGGCAAAGGCAGGGGCACCGATCGAGGCGCCGGCAAGAAAAATAAAATGCCAGTCAAACCAGACGATTAGCGGGAAAAGATAGAGAATGTCATCAAAGTCGAAACCGGCGAAACCCGGGTAGGCTTTCTCACCGGTGTCCTTTTTTTGCTGGTCGATCTTTTCGGCCAGGATTTCGGCCGCCAGCACGCCACTCGCCGCCAGCAGGCCCAACAGGATACTCCACTGGCCCAGCGTGGCCGTCCTCAGGCCAATGCCAATGGCGACGAAGAACAACACGGTGATCAGCATATCGGTGATGTAATCGAAGCGGTGACCCCAGGGACTGGACTGGCCGCTGATGCGCGCGAGTTCGCCGTCGGCGCGGTCCATGAAGGCCGAGAAAATCCACAATATACCGCCCCACAAATTCCACGCTTCGGTGCCGACGGCAAAGGCCGCGCAGGCCGCAAGACCACTGACCAGCCGCACCATGGTCAGGTGATTGGGCGTCACGCGGCTGCCCACCAGCGGCATAATGCAGCGACGGGCGATCTTGTGTGTCCATGAATCGCCGACCATCAGGCCACCGCCCGTGCCCCCGGTGTGCAAGGCAATCGGTCATGCGCGACCCGGGTGTTCATGCCTCGTTAAAACCGGTCAGTTCGATGGAGAATTTTTCGATGGCGCGGCGCACGCGCGGGTGGATCAGGGCCTTGTACTCGGCCTCGAATTCATAATCCGCGGCCCCGCTCTCGACCTCCGGCCACGGCCCGGTGGCCGGATGCGTATACAGTTCCGACAGGCCCTCCGGCAGGTGGGCAAGTATGCGGACCATGCGATCGATATCCAGGTGGCCGCTGTCAAAGAAACCGTAAATACGCTCGTTGTGCCGCAGACGGTTATTTTCCAGGCGGCGTTTCATGCGGTCCAGCAGGAGTTTGTAGCACAGGGACAGGCAGCGGCGTCTGAGCAATTCCGCACGATCATCGACCAGGGCGTCAAGCACGGGTTCGGCGGGCAGGCGCACGGCGGTCAGACCATAGTCGCGGCCAATCCTGATGATTTGATCGAGCACGACCGGATGCAGATGCAGATGGCGATGCGCGTTGACGTGATCCAGTGTCAGCCCGGTTTGCCTGAAGGCCTCGAACTGCGCGCGGATTTCGGCGGCCAGTTGCACGCGCACGCGGGGCAGGAAGCACATGCGCACCCCGCTCACCAGTTCGTTGTCGGGAAAGGCGCCGCCGTCATCGACCAGGTCCGGGATCTCGGCGGGTGGCAGGCAGGGCCGCCCGTGGGACAGGACGAGATGCAGGCCGATCTTAAGCTGCGGTAATTCGCGGACCCGTGCGACTGCGTCCCCGACCGCGGGTCCCGTGACCATCAAACTGGCTGTGGTCAGGATGCCTTTTTCGTGGGCGCCGGCAATGGCCTCGTTAACGGGTACGGAGAGACCAAAATCATCTCCGGTAACAATCAGCTGTTTCAGGCCGTGCTCTCCCTGGCGAACAGGAACTTGAAGAACTCGACGCCTTCACGCATGCGGCGTTTCATCACCTCCCAGTCCCGGCACATGTCGAAGAACAGCGCGGCCATCTTGCGCGGGCGGAAATAAAAGCGCTTGTAGAA
>JBFGPT010000109.1:0-5774 GCA_041564575.1 Gammaproteobacteria bacterium
AGCAGGGTGAAGCTGAACAAAAGCAAGAAGCCGGAGTTCGATGACTGGCGCTGGGTCGATTACTGGTACCCGGCCAACAATATCGTGGATTTCAAGCGCAACGTCTATTTACAGGCATTGGGAGAACTTGAAATTTTCATCACCGTCCTGACAGGATCAAAACGGGCACGCTAGGTTTTTTATTCTCCGGGTTTAACTGCGTTCGCGTCCGGGTCATCCACTCACTCTTGCTGGCGGCTGGCAATCATCATCATCAGGTTTCTGAGTAATTGCTGGCCGGCCTTGTTCTTGAGATTATAAATGTAACGGCGGGAGAAATCCGGGTTGATGTTCCTGCCGGCCAGGTCGCTGTCCAGCGTGATCAGGATGGTGCTGCAAACATCAAGCACCTTGTCCGAGATGACGCGCGGGTCATCAGAGGTCTTCCCGAATTCGTTCATCTTCTCCTGCAGGCAACTGTAGTATTTGTCTTTTGCCTCGCTGATGTAATTCCAGTCATCCGGGGTCATTTCCGCCGGGCTGCGTAATTCTGCGGCATGACTGGCGGTGAAAGCGAATACCAGGGCAAGCCAAAACAGGTATTTCGGGATGATATGCATGCTGTATTCCTCTGCTATTAAAACGTTGTATTTACCGGCAAGTATGTATCTAATAGCGCATCATTTTACCGGCAGGTTGCTTTCTTTGTCATCCCGGCGTGTCCGGGGTTCCGCAGATTACAGATGAATTTTGCCATATGAATTTTCAATCTAACGAGCTGCAAACCCCGGCCCTGGTCTATGACCTGGATACCATATGCGCGCGCCTGCACATGTTGCGCAAGCTGGCCGCGGACAGCCCGCTCAAGATCCTGTATTCAATCAAGTCAGCATCGTTTTCTCCGCTGTTACAGGCCATGTGTACCAACCTGGATGGTTTTGCCACGAGTTCGGTATTTGAATCGATCCTGGCAAGAGAGGTGCTCGCAGAACGGGGTACGGTGCATCTGAGCACGGTTGCGCTGATGCCGGAATCCATTGATGAAACGGTATCTGTCTGTGATTTCATCAATTTCAATTCACTGTCCCAGTGGCAACGCCTGGGCGAGTCTGTCCGTGACCGGGTGCAATGCGGTATCCGCATCAATCCGATGACGCATTATGTTAATGATGCCAGGTATGACCCCTGCCGCAGCAGTTCCAAGCTCGGCGTACCGCTGGATAGCCTGTGCCAGGCGCTGACGGACGCCCCCGGCCTGCTTGCCGGGCTTGGCGGCCTGCAGTTTCACAATAACTGCGAATCCCGCGATCAAGGCCAATTACTGGAAACCTGCCGCCTGTTGCTGGACAGATGTCCGGATCTGATGCACCGGATCGACTGGATCAATATTGGCGGCGGCTACCTGTTCGATGAGAACGATACGATGCAAGGGCTTGCCGAAGCCGTGCGACTGCTGGCCGGTGCAGGTATAGAACAGGTATTCTTCGAACCCGGCAAGGCCATCGTCGGCAACACCGGCTATCTAGTCGCATCAGTTGTTGATCTGTTCCGGAGCGGCGACAGGAATATTGCCGTTCTGGATACCTCGATCAACCATCTTCCGGAAGTCTTCGAGTACCAGTACCAGCCGGAGATCATGCAGCATTCCGCTGCTGGCATGCATGAATACCGCCTGTCGGGCATGACCTGCCTCAGCGGTGATTTGTTCGGTGATTATCGCCTTGATCAGCCGTTGCAACTGGGTGACCGGATCGTGTTTCGTAATGTCGGCGCCTATATGTTTGTCAAGGCGAGCATGTTCAACGGCATGAACCTGCCGTCGGTTTACCTGTTCGGGAAGGACACGGGTATGTCGCTGGTCAGGCAGCATGGTTATGAGGATTACGCAAGTCGTTTGAAGTGATCAACGGGTTAGCGAACAACACCGACAAATCTGTTGGTCGCTGCAGTATTGCAAAGGTAAAGAAGTCGGCGAGCATGCGGGACAGCCCGTTTAAGATTGTATTGCGGAAACTTTCAGGGATTCCGATATCAACCTGCAAGGATGTTCTCCTGTATGATGGATTCGTGAGATGGAATCATCGCCATGCAAATTAATAATCAAATTCGATTAAACATCTTTTATGATAGTAAATAACTATTATAAACCGGTGCTCGTCACAGCAAGCCGGCTACAGGATTCAGCACCGGGCGGGGCATGCTGAAATACCTGAAACAACTGGTCTGGTTCTTTTCCCTGCTTGTCTGCCTGAAACGCAAACCACAGGATTTGCCGGCCTCGGAATTCCTGCTCGTGCAGACGGTCCTGGTATATTTTCTGGTCGGGTGCGCCCACAGCACCCTGCACCAGGCGTTCTTTCAAAGTATTCTTATCAGCGGTCTGGATATTCTGTTCATGATTCTTTTCGTGTTTCTGTGTCTCAAAATATTCCGTTTCGGCAGGCGATTCAGCCAGACGCTCACTGCCCTGGCCGGCAGTGGCACGATACTCACGCTGCTGGCCATTCCGGTTACCTCAGGGCTGCTGCGGACCCAGGACAGCCCGGTTTATGCGCTGTTCGCTTTTTTATTGCTGTTTCTGTTCGTCTGGAGTATCAGCGTGCAGGCGCATATTTTCAGGCATGCCTTTTCCTTTTCACTGGGCGGCGGACTATGGTTCGCCTTCCTGTATAATTTACTCTCATACATGTTGATCAGTGGCCTGCTGCAAAATCAGGCGAGCGTATGAGAATTCATATCCTGGGAATATGCGGTACCTTCATGGGCGGGATTGCGCTGATCGCGCGCGCGCTGGGTCATGAGGTATCCGGCTCGGATACCAATGTTTATCCGCCCATGAGTACGCTGCTCGAAGAGCAGGGCATTACGCTCGATGACGGTTACCGTGTCGAACATCTGGACCCACGGCCGGATCTGGTCATCGTCGGCAATACCATGTCACGCGGCAACGAAGTCGTGGAATTCCTGCTTGCCGACAGGTTGCCGTTTTGTTCGGGCCCTGAATGGTTGTGCGATCATGTATTGAGACAACAGCATGTGCTGGCGGTGTCCGGCACCCACGGCAAAACCACGACCACCAGCATGCTGGCCTGGTTGCTTGAGTCCGCCGGTCTCAATCCCGGTTTTTTAATCGGCGGTGTTGCCGGTAATTTCAATATCTCAGCGCGCCTTGGTGGCGGAGAATATTTCGTTATCGAGGCGGATGAATACGATACGGCATTTTTCGACAAGCGCTCGAAATTCGTACATTACTTTCCCGATACCCTTGTCATTAACAATCTCGAGTTTGACCACGCCGATATCTTTCCCGACCTGCAGGCTATCAAGACCCAGTTCCGCCACCTGCTCAGGATCGTGCCCGAAAACGGCCTGGTCATCGTCAACGGCGCGGATACGAACATCAGGGAGATCCTCGACCAGGGCGTCTGGTCACAGACCAGCACCTTCAGCGTTGATACAGGGGACTGGCATCTGGGTGAAGCTGCATCCGATTACTCGTGTTTTACCGTGATCCGGGACGACCACGAGGCGGGTGTGGTCGAGTGGCCGCTGTTCGGCAGGCATAACGCCGAAAATGCCCTGGCCGCGATCGCCGCAGCCAGTCATGTCGGCATCGATCCCGCGGCAAGTATCCGGGCCTTACGGGACTTCATCAATGTCAAGCGGAGGTTACAGGTCATCGGCGAGGTCAACGGCATCACAGTGTATGATGACTTCGCACATCACCCGACCGCGATCAGCGCCAGCCTTACGGCCCTGCGTGAGCGGGTCGGGGACGCCGTAATACATGCTGTGCTGGAGCCCAGATCCAATACCATGAAGGCCGGCGTCCACCGGCACAGCCTGGTGCCCGCCATGGACAAGGCCGATTATTGTTATCTCTACCAGTCTCCGGACGTGAGCTGGAATATGGCGGACGACCTGGACCGCGGGGACGATACCCGGCAGGTATTTACCGCGACCGATGAAATCATCGACGCACTTGTTTTGCGTTGCCAGGCGGGCGCGCATATCCTGATCATGAGCAACGGTGGCTTTGAAAACATTCACCAGCGCTTGCTGCAACGTCTTCAGCAACACTGATGAGGATCCCGCTGTTTCCACTTAATATGGTGCTGTTCCCGGACGGCTTGCTGCCGCTGCGCATCTTCGAACCGCGCTACCTGGATATGGTCAGTGAGTGTCTGCGGGGTGGGTCGGATTTCGGTATATGTCTGATCCGCGCCGGCCGCGAGGCGGGCGAGGTCGCGAGTATTTTCGATATCGGTACACTGGCACGCATTATAGATTTCAATTCCAATGATGACGGCACGCTCGGCATTACGGTGACGGGGGAACAGCGGTTCCGCGTGATCTCGACCAGCGTCGATGATCATCACCTGTTGCGCGGCGAGGTTGAATTGCTGGATCACCAGGACGATCTGCAACTCCCGGCGCAATACCAGTTGTTGTCGGATATGTTAAGGCAGGTGCTGGAAAAATTCGGACTGGAATACGCCGATCAGCACGAATGCCTCGCCGATCCCTACTGGGTCGGATCCAGACTGGCGGAATTGTTGCCTCTGGAATTGAAAGACCGGCAGGATTTGCTGGAGATTGATGACCCGCTTGAACGCCTGGCCAGGTTGCAAAATCTTATTGCCCACATGGATCTGGAAGGCTAGAAATCGTAACGTACCGTCAGTGTGAATGAATCCTCGTCGAAGTCCTCGCGGAACAGACGCTTGGAATATTCAAGGTTGGCGCTAAGGCCCTGGTTGCCGAAATAGCGGACACCGGTGGAGAAATAGACATCGTTATTGTCGTTGGCCGGTTGCGGTCCCGGTGTCAGGGTGACGCGGTCGAAGCTGAAATCATATTCGTACATCATGGAGACGAAGGGTTCGAACTCCCGGTATGAATAGGCCGCCTCACCGCCAAGCCTGAGTTCCCCGAGCTTGGTCTTGCGTTCCGCTACAAGGACCCCATTGCTTTCAAAAAACCTGTCGGTCGTACTTCTCGCAAACAGTACGCCAGCCCGGCCGCTGAGGATCCAGTTGTCGATATAAGTGATTCCGTTAAAGTTTCCGCTGAAAAATATCCGCTCACCATCGGGATCGCTGCGGATAATGGCACCGGTGGCCGGGTCTGTGCGGAATTGATCATTTTCAATCCATGAATAGCCGAAACTCGCGTCGATGCTGAGCAAATCCGACAACAGCACACCGGCGTAGGGCGCCAGGGTGAAGCCGTCAGTCTGCAGGTTGCCGCGATTAAAGGCGGTATCGGTATCGCTGTTTTCATAGGCGAAGGCCAGACCGTAGACAAACCGGTCATCGGCTGACAGGTCGATGCCGCCGACCACGGTATGCCGGTCACTGTCGGACGCCGTGCGAAAGAAATCGTTTTCGGTGGCGGTGTAGTTATAGCTGAGCCACACGCCCAGGTTGCCGAACTGATGATCGCCGGCGTTTAGCCCGCCGCTGGCTTCCATGTCGAAACCGGTCTCGTCAAAGCGGCTGACCTTCGGGCCGCCGGGTTGTTGTGGCCCCAGTATTTTCTGGAATTGCAGTTTCCTCAGGCGCTTGTGCACGGGTTGCTCGATGGTGAGGATATCGCCCAGTATCTTGGCGGCATTCTCCAGTTCCGTTCCCGGCGCGATGGTCGGGTCTATGATTTCGCCGCCGGAGTAATTCAGGGTGCCGCCCAGGTCAAAACAGTTCATGGCCAGGTCCTCGACCTGCCAGTTCAGGGGGCCGATGCTAAGCGTGGAACCGTTGAAGACGCCGGAAAAACCGAATCCGATGATCCCGGCC
>JBFGPT010000110.1:0-5773 GCA_041564575.1 Gammaproteobacteria bacterium
ACTACCGGCGTGCCTGATGCAAGTGATTCAGCCGTGACCGATGAGAAAGTTTCTCGGCGGCTCGGCACAACGAGCATAGCGCTTTTTCGCATTGCAGCACCCACCTCTGAAGGCGTTGCTTGCCCTGTAAAATTTACATGTTTATCCAATTTGAGATCAGAAATTCTTTGTCTAACCGCCGCTTCATCACGGCGGTAAGCACGATAATAAGGATTTCCAACCACACGCAAGCGCAGGTCAGGATACTTTGGAATCAATTGGTGAAGCGCCTCGATCAGAATATCAAGACCCTTTACGTGCCTCACCACGCCAACGAAAAGAATCTGATTCGGATCCCATGCCTCATCTGCATCCGGTCGATCAAAAGCCTTATCATCTATAACATTGTATACAATTTCCAGTTTGTTTGTATCCACATCAGCAGCAGATTTAATATCATTGGCAAGGCTTTCACTTACAGCAGTAATTGCGGAGAACGATGGGAGATTTTCTTCCACCAGTCGGTGGACCTTTGGTTGCGCAGCAAACCAGTGTTTCCACATTGCCTGTTCTGTAGATACAACTGGAATATCATAGCGTTTACCCAGACGGGCCGCCAGGATACCATCAGGATAAATAAAATGAGCATGGATCAAATCGAATTTATATTTTTTGTGCAATTTATCGCAAGTGTGGCGTAAAAAAGGCTCCCAAAGCCTGTATTCATAGGAGTGCAACAACATGCCTGGGCCGACAGGCACACGCGGATGGTAAATCTGCAAACCATCAGCGAGCCGTTCTGCAGGAATTTTGGCGAATTGCCTGAATGAACCGTAAGCTGCGATTTTTGGGAACCATGGAACCGGTGCAACGACAACGGGCGTAGCTGAAATCATTGATGCCCTGACCATCCTTTCCGTCCAGATTCCCAGTGTAGGCAGTCCATGATTTGGAAAATTACGGGCAATTACCAGAACTTTAGGATTTATTGAACTCATTCAAGTGGCGTTTAACAGGTTCTAAACTCAACGTGGATTATTAACGCAAACGATATCCGATATTATTTGCCGCTATCAAGTCCTTGGTAGTAGTTCACTAATCGTCGTATTCCCTCATCGACAGGGATCAATTCTCGATCGATCAGTTGCCGCATTTTCGAGATATCAGGTCGGCGGCCGGACATATCGCCTTCTGGTAATGCTGGCAAATAACTCAGCTTTGATTTTGAACCGGTAATTTCCAATACAAGTTTCGCCAGCTCGATTATCGACATTTCTATATCACTGCCAATATTTATCATATCATTAAGAAACTGGCCTCCATAATGCGCATTTACGCATGCAGTTACATTGTCTTCAACAAAGCAAAATGTTCTGGTGTTTTTACCATCCCCATATATCGTAATATCCTCATTGTTCAGGGCACGTTTAACAAATCGTGGAACAACAAAGTCCTCGCTTTGATTGGGTCCATACGTGTTAAAAAATCGGAAAATTATGAATTCCAGTCCAAACTCCTTGTAATAGGTCCGCAGGTAGGCTTCACCCAGATTCTTCACAACCGCGTACGGTAATCTTGAATTTAGAGGAGTTGTTATTTCGTTTTGTGGAAACTCTGCCGGCTCACCATAAACCTCTGATGACGATGAAAAATATACTCGTTGCACTCCGGTATTCTTGGATAAGCTCAGTATATTTTCTAGGCCCTTTATATCACGGAGAACCCAAAGTGGATTATTCAGCGTGCGCTGTACACCAACAACAGCTGCATAGTGAAAAACATAATCAAATCGATAGGTAAAATACAAAGGCGCTATATCATTAAATTCGTTTACGTCGCATTTAATGAATTTAACATTTGGCAGATGAGAAGGAATTTTATTCAAGTCACCAGTTAACAGATTATCAGCGACAACAATAAAATTGTCTGCATTTTTGGCTAGTTCAGAGACAAGTGCACTAGCGATATTACCCGCGCCACCGGTTACAAGAATATTTGATGTCATCAAATTTCAGCCCTATTGATTCCTGCGGTCATATAAAGTTCTGATAAAAGCTAAATATTTATTGAGTGAGTCTGTTTATGATTTTGATCTAACCAGTATGGCGTATAGCTTTGTTATTTTAATCAACTATGACTGGCTTGGGTATGGGCAGTATGAATTTTCCGCCCTGCCGCCGGTAGTCATCCTGTTGCTTGATAATCTCGTCCGCGAAATTCCACGCCAGGATCAGCAGGTAGTCCGGCCGGTCCTGCATAATGACATCCGGTGAAACAACCGGGATATGCATTTTGGGTGTGTAGAGTCCCTGCTTCAACTCATTCCGGTCGGCCAGGTACGGCAGCCGGTCAGGACCGATACCGTAGTAATTAAGCAGGGTATTGCCTTTTGCCGGCGCCCCGTAACCGGCGACTTTTTTACCGCAGGCAATCAAATCATCAAGCAGGGCAAGTAGTTCATCGCGGATATGGTCGACCTGTGACTTGTAGATTTTATACATTTCCGGATCAGTCAAACCGATCTCCTTCTCGATGGTTAGCCATTCATTCACGGTATCGGCTATATCGGCCCCGGGGGTGATTTTCCTTGCAAATACGCGCATCGAACCGCCCTGCACATCGATATACTCAAGGTCAAAGATTTCCATGTCGTACCTTGCATAAAGATCCTTGAGTGATTTAACGCTGAAAACCGAGGTGTGTTCGTGATAGATATTGTCGAACATCAGCTTGTTTTTATATTCGATGGCGCGAGGGACCTCGATGATAAATACGCCATCATCACCCAGCAGGATCCGGATCCCTTCCATGAAACTGTCCAGATTATCGATATGGTTGAAGGTGTTGTTCGAGGTGATGACGGTGGCCTTGCCGTATTTCTCCAGAACGGCACGTGCCGTTTCCGCGTCAAAATATTCGGAATAGATTTCCAGCCCCTTCTGTCTGGCCAGTTCCACGATATTTTCCGCCGGATCAATGCCGAGGGTTCTGATACCGAGGTCGTGTGAGGCCTTCAAAAACAGGCCGTCGTTACAGCCGATATCCACCAGCAGGTCATCACCGCTGCTGATAAATCTTTCGTTAATCTGTTCGGCCAGGCTTGCGAAATGACCGTGCATCATCGGCGATGCCGACGGAAAATATAGATAGTGTCTGAAAAAATCCGCCGGAACCCTGTCAGGTATCTGTACCAGCCCGCAATCCAGGCAGGCATACGTGTTCAGTTCGAAAAAGGTTTCCGATTCAAACTGGTCTTGCCGCAAAAAGGCGTTGGCGGGAGGCTGTGGGCCTAGTGGTAAAAACATGGTCATGTTTTCGCTTTTGCAACACCGGCAATAATCCGCGGCTCTTTCCGTCATGATATTTATCCGTCAATCAGTAAATTTATATATCGACTCGCAGCTGATTACCGGTAGTTACCGGCAAAGTCGGCAAAGCAGTTCTGCATGTGTGAAATCTGTTTATCGTCCAGGCCGTGATGGCAGGCCGTCAGCACACCACCCTGCATCACCGTGTCGGCATTTGGATAACCGCCGTCGGTCTTTCTGCAGCGGATATTCGCAAATCCCGGTTGTCGCAGGATGTTGCCGGTAAAAACCGTGCGCGTCTGGATATTGCGTTTTTCCAGGTAAATTTGCATGTCCCGGCGAGAGAACGGCGCCTCGGGTCGCAATGTCAGCGGGAAGGCCAGCCAGCCCGTTATTGATTCCGGCATCTGCCTTGGCAGGATGAACCAGTCCTCGTACTGCCCGAAAAATTCCAGTTGCGTCTCGAAATTTCGGGCGCGTGCGGCCAGGTTTGCGTCCAGCTTTTTTAACTGCACCAGGCCGAATGCCGCGCCAAGTTCGGACGGCTCCATGTTATAGCCCAGTTCAGAAAATACGAACTTGGCATCGTAATCGATACCGTCCAGGTTGATATTGAAACGGTTTTCGATCTTTTCGGATTCGACGAACAAAGATGAACTTCTGCCCCAGCTGCGCAGCAGCTTTGCCTTCTCTTTCCATTCTTCATCGTTGACGCACAGCATACCGCCGTTGCCGGCGCAATTGATAATGTGCGAACCGTAGAAACTGGTGATGCTGATGGCGGACCGGGTGCCGGTGCTGGAGCCGCGCAGTGTCGCCCCCAGTGAATCACAGGAATCCTCTACCAGGATCAGGTCATGCCTGTCCGCGATTTGATTCAAGGCATCCCAGTCGGGCATATTGCCGATCAACGAGGGGATCATCATGGCGCGGGTCGCCGGGGTGATCATATCTTCGACCTGGTTGACGTCTATATTGTAGGTGCCTTCCTCCACGTCCACGAAAACCGGCACCAGGCCCAGTTGCACCAGCGGGGCTACGGTCGTGGCAAAGGTCAGGGCCGGGGTAATGACCTCGGCCCCCTTTTCCAGGTTCAGCAGGTGGGTGGCCAGCAGATTTGCCGACGAGCCCGAATTGACCATAATGCCGAATTTTTTACTGAACGTGTCCGCGATTCCCTGCTCGAATTCCCGTACCCGCGGGCCCATCTGCGTCGATGTTTTCAGAACCTCGACGACGGCCTCGATCTCTTCTTCCCCGTGAACGCTGAGGCCATAGGGAACACGGATGTCCGCGTTTGCATGTTCCAGGTTTTCGACCTGGTCTGTCCGGTTTTTATTCACTCGAATCGGCTCCTGTATTCTTCAATTTGTCTGTTCATCAAATCCCTGGCCGTTGCTTCCTTTTGATAATATTGCCGGTACCAGGTTATGGTCTTGTCGATCGCCTCATCGAGGCCGAAAACCGGGCGCCATTTCAACAGGCTGCGTGCCTTGCCGGTATCCAGCCGCAGTTCATTGGCCTCGTGAGGTTCGTCGCCGGTCTTGTCCGGGTATTGCACCTTGATCGAATCCCAGGCTGTTTGCGCGCGTTCTGTAACGTGACGGACGCTGACCACATCATGTTCAACGGGACCAAAATTCCATGCATCAGCGAACTCCCTCCTGCCGTCCAGCAGGCAATGTGCCAGCATAAGGTAACCACCCAGCCCATCCAGCACATGTTGCCAGGGACGCGTGGCCTGCGGATTGCGCACCACGGTGGATTTCCTGTCTGCCGCGCCGCGTACCAGGTCCGGGATTAATCGATGCGTCGCCCAGTCGCCACCACCAATGACATTGCCGGCACGGGCGCTGGCGATCAGTGCCGTACCCTCCTCATGGAAGAATGAACGCCGATAGGCGGAGGTTGCGAGTTCCGTACAACCTTTACTGGAGCTGTAGGGATCGTGTCCGCCCATTGCATCGTTTTCCCGGTAGGCCCATGGCCATTCGTGGTTTTCATAACATTTGTCACTGGTCACGACCAGCACGCCGCGCACGGAAGGCACATGCCTCGCTGCTTCGAGCAGATGCACCGTGCCCATCACGTTGGTCGCATAGGTGGCGACTGGTTCGATATAGGACTCGCGCACCAGCGACTGCGCCGCGAGATGAAAGATGAATTCCGGCCGCAGATCCTGTAACACGATTTTGACGAATTCCGCGTAACGAATATCGCCGATCCTCGAATCCATGTCTGTAGTAAGAGCCGCTTCTTCAAACAGGTTCAGTTGGCCTTTCTCCGGGTCCAGCGCGATACCCGATACCTTCGCACCCATGGTCTGCAGCCAGGCGACCAGCCAGCTGCCCTTGAACCCGGTATGTCCCGTGACCAGGATACGGCGCCCCGCAAAGGTTTCTGTCAGTGCACTGCTCAAGATTTACACCAGGGCGCTTTACCACCATTCCAGAGATTTTCCAGGATACGTTTCTCACGCAGCGTAT
>JBFGPT010000111.1:0-5730 GCA_041564575.1 Gammaproteobacteria bacterium
CGCATCACGATCTGATCTAAATCCAGTGCATGATCTTTCAGGCACAGCATTTGCCCGCGCACCGGCCGGATACCCAGCTGATCCGGTTCCGGCAATAACTGGTTCAGCCAGGCCCCGGTACACAGGATGACCTGTTCGGCGACGATACTGTCCTGGTCTGAATCACACCGGACCTGGCCGCCGTCTGGCGCAAGCTTGCGCACCGGCCAGAGCTCTCTCAGGGTCACGCCCTGCTGTTGCAGGCAGACCTTCATGGCCTGCAACAGGCGCGGGTTGCGCACCTGGGCCACGTCCGGCAGAAAGAGGGAGTCTCCCGGGGACCGGAATCGGACCGCGGCAAAGCTGTCATGTTCTTGCACGCCGATGGTCTGCGCCGCTATGCCGTGTGCCGCGCACCAGGCCCGCGGGGTTTCGATATCCTCGCAATCCACCAGCAACAGGCCGCTCTCCCGGTACTCGGGATCGATACCGGTCGTCTCCAGTAATGCTGCGCAGATCTCCGCGTACATCGTCTGCCCGGCCAGGCACAAGGCCAGATTGCTGGCATGTTCGCGCCATGGCGTTAACGGAAAAAGAATGCCGCCACCCGACCAGGAACAACCGCGTCCGCTCCCGGCGGCATCGATCAGAATCACGCGCTCGCTGTGACGGGACAGTTCCAGCGCGGTCATCATGCCGTTGATACCGGCGCCGATTACCGCGAACTCATGGGGCATGGAGGTTTAAACCCGGACGGCGATTGCTCACCAGGCATTGGAAGGGTTGTTTGAAATACTGGACGGCAAGGACCGCGTGATATCAGGCGGCCGTACCACTTTGCTTGATCAACTCGCGCGGCAGGGAAAACACGACTTTCTCGCGTATGCCCGGTGCCTCGGAGACGACATCCGCACCCCACGACTTCAACTGGTTGACCACCTCCTCGACCAGGATTTCCGGGGCCGAGGCACCGGCCGTCAGGCCGATGTTATGTTTACCATCCAGCCACTCACGCTGGATCTCGCCGGCATTGTCGATCAAATACGCCGGTACGCCGAACTTGGTGGAGATCTCCTTCAGGCGCGTCGAGTTGGAACTGTTTTGCGAACCGACCACGAGAATAACGTCGCATTCCTTGGCCAGTTTTTTCACGGCATCCTGCCGGTTCTGCGTGGCATAACAGATGTCTTCTTTTTTCGGTCCCTCGATATTCGGAAAGCGTTCCCTGAGAGCGTCGATCACCAGTGCCGTATCGTCCATCGACAAGGTTGTCTGGGTGACGAAGGCGAGAAAATTCGGGTCCTTGACCTCAAGCGCGTTGACGTCATCAACCGATTCCACCAGGTACATACCGCCCTTGCCGTCCTTGCGGCGATACTGACCGAGGGTACCCTCCACCTCGGGATGGCCGGCATGTCCGATCAGGATGCATTCGCGGCCCTCGTCCTGGTATTTGCCGACTTCCATATGCACCTTGGTCACCAGCGGACAGATCGCGTCGAACACACGCAGGTCACGCCTGGCGGCTTCCTCACGCACGATCTTGGCCACGCCATGCGCGCTGAAAATCACGGTGGAGGCATCCGGCACTTCATCGAGTTCCTCGACGAACACTGCACCCTTGCCACGCAGGGTATCGACAACGTACTTGTTGTGCACGACCTCATGGCGGACATACACGGGCGCCCCGAACAGTTCCAGGGCACGCTCAACGATCTCGATGGCGCGGTCGACGCCGGCACAAAAGCCTCTCGGGTTGGCCAGGGTTATTTGCATCTTGTCTTTTCGCTCACAGTCATGAATTTCGGGGCGTAACGCTACCACAAATCGGCCTGCGCCGACACACCGGTGTCAGGGATGCCCGCGCCGGCTGACGGTTGCGCCATCCAGGATAAATGTGTCGATTATCAGAAGGATAGCACCGACCGTGATGGCCGAATCGGCAACATTGAAGGCCGGCCAGGGATTGAACAGGCGCAGCGGGATGACACTGATATAGACCTGGATGAAATCGACGACACAGCCGAGCTCGATACGGTCCCACAGATTGCCGATCGCCCCGCCCAGGATCAGCGCCAGGGCGGCGCTGAGGATCTTCTGCTGGCGGTTCAGCCCGATCAACCAGACGAATATGGCGACCGAGATTGTGGCGGTCAGGCCGATAAAAAACCAGCGTTGCCAGCCACCGGCGTCACTCAGGAAACTGAAAGCGGCGCCGGTATTGCAGGCATGCACAAGATTGAACCAGGGCAGGATTGCCTGGCTGCCGTGCAGTTCCAGGGTACCGGCGATCACCGTTTTACTGACCTGGTCCAGGCCAATGACCAGCAGCGTCAGCCACAACCATTTCATCTGTCCCGCGCGGCCCATGAGCACTCAGGCGTACAACCGCGATTCACCGCCACCGCTGATATTACCGATGCAGCGGTCACAGATTTCCGGGTGTGCCGGGTCTTCGCCGACGCTCGCGCGGTAATGCCAGCACCGGATACATTTACCGTGTTCAGACCGGGTCGCCTGGATGGTAAAGGTCTCGTCCGAACCCTCGAGCCGGCAGTTCGCGGCGCCCGTGGCGTCCGCCACCCCGGCATCCAGCGTAGCCTGTGAGGTGATCAGCACGAAACGTAATTCATCTCCCAGGCTGGAGAGCCGCTCGTGCAAGGCGCCGTTACAGCCGATGTTGACCTCGGCCTCCAGCGATGAGCCGATCTGATCGGCGTTACGCAAGCCTTCCAGCACGCGATTGACCTCGTCCCGCACCTTGATGATGCTGTTCCACTTGTCCAGCAAGGCCTGTTCCGGCGCCATGGGCAGGTCGTACCAGTCCTCAAGGAACACCGAGACACCGCGCTCGCCCGGCAGGTAACGCCAGATCTCGTCAGCGGTAAAACTCAGTACCGGTGCCAGCCAGCGCACCAGGGCCTCGGCGATATGATACAGGGCGGTCTGGGCCGAGCGCCGCGGCAGGCTGTCCTCCGGCAAGGTATAGATGCGGTCCTTGATGATGTCGAGGTAAAACCCGCCCATATCGACGACGCAGAAGTGATGCAGTTTCTGGTAAAACTGGTGAAACTGGAAGTCCTCATAGGACTTCAGGATGTCGGCCTGCAGGGCCGCGGTCTGTTGCAGGGCCCAGCGATCCAGTTCCAGCAATTCGTCCGCCGCCAGCGTGTGCCGCGCCGGGTCGAAGCCATCGAGATTGGCGAGCAGGTAACGGGCCGTGTTACGGATACGGCGGTAGGCATCGGCGGTACGCTTGAGTATTTCGTCCGAAACGCTCATCTCGTTGCGATAATCCGTGGCGGCCACCCACAGCCTGAGGATATCCGCACCCAGGGAGTTCATGACCTTTTGCGGCGCGACCACGTTGCCTTTTGACTTCGACATCTTCATGCCTTTGGCGTCGACCGTGAAACCGTGCGTCAGCACCTGCCGGTACGGCGCCACGCCCTCGATGGCGACCGCGGTCAACAGCGAGGACTGGAACCAGCCGCGGTGCTGATCCGAACCTTCGAGATAGAGGTCCGCCGGAAAAGCCAGCCGCGTATCGGCCTGCAGCACCGCCTGGTGGGTAACACCCGAATCGAACCAGACATCGAGAGTATCGGGCACCTTTTCGTAATTTGCGGCGTCATTGCCGAGCAGTTCTTCCGCCTCGAGTTCAAACCAGGCGTCGATGCCACCTTGCTCTATCTTCCTGGCGACCTTTTCAATCAAGTCATCGGTGTCAGGGTGCAAGGCGCCGCTCTGGCGATGGGTGAACACGGTGATCGGCACGCCCCAACTGCGTTGCCGCGAGATACACCAGTCGGGCCGATCGTTGACCATGCCCTCGATGCGTTGCTGGCCCCAGTCCGGCATCCAGCGTACCCGGCTTATCTCGTGCAGGGCCGTGGCGCGTAATCCCGCCGCCTCCATGCTGATGAACCATTGCGGTGTGGCGCGGAAGATCACCGGCGTCTTGTGACGCCAGCAATGCGGATAGCTGTGCTGGATCTTTTCCGAATACAGCAGATTGTGTTTTTCGGTCAACACCTCAATGACATGATCGTTGGCCTTCAGCACATGCTCGCCGGCAAATATTTCAGTGTCCGGCAGGAAACAGCCATTGGCGCCGACCGGGTTGTCGACCTTGAGCCCGTACTTGCTGCCGATGACATAGTCATCAATGCCGTGACCCGGCGCGGTATGCACGCAACCCGTGCCCGCCTCCAGGGTGACGTGATCACCAAGGGTGATCGGCACCTCGCGTTCATAAAACGGGTGTTGCAAGCTGAGTCCTTCGAGGTCACGACCCTTGAAACTCGCCAGTATTTCGGACTCTTGCGCCGAGGTGCGCTTCAGCAGGTCATCGGCCAGGGCCGCGGCGAGCACCAGGTAATGCATGCCCGACTCCAGGGTGAGTCGCAGTAATACATAGTCGAACTCCGGGTGCAGGCACACGGCCTGGTTGGCCGGCAGGGTCCACGGCGTGGTGGTCCAGATGACGACCGCGATGGCCGCGCCGTCCGGGACGGTTGCACCGCTGGCTTCGCTAAACGCGGCCAGGTCCCTGACCGGGAAACAGACATCGATAGCGGGCGAGGACTTGTCCTGGTATTCGACCTCAGCCTCGGCCAGCGCCGAACCGCAATCCATGCACCAGTGCACCGGCTTGAAGCCGGTGTGGATATGACCGGCCTTGATGATGCGGCCCAAGGCACGCACGATGTTCGCCTCGGTCCCGAAATCCATGGTCAGGTAGGGCCGTTCCCAGTCCCCGAGGACACCCAGGCGCTTGAAGTCGTTGCGTTGCCGTTCAACCTGCTTGCGCGCATAGTCCCGGCAATGATCGCGGAATGCATGTGCCTCGACCTTGACCCCGGCCTTGCCGACCTTTTTCTCCACCATCAATTCGATCGGCAAACCATGGCAGTCCCAGCCGGGCACGTAGGGTGCGTCGAAGCCGCTCAACGTTTTGGCCTTGACGATGATGTCTTTCAGGATCTTGTTGACGGCGTGACCAATGTGTATGTCGCCATTGGCGTAAGGCGGGCCGTCATGCAGGATGTAAGGTTCGGACTTGCCCCGCTGTTTGCGGATCTCCCCGTACAGATCCATGTCCTGCCATTTGCGCAACTGCTCCGGTTCGCGTTGCGCGAGATTGCCGCGCATCGGAAAGTCCGTCTTCGGCAAATTTAATGTGTTCTTGTAATCCGTCATGTTATCTGATTTGAAATAGTCATACCTGGTTGCGTCATACCAGTCTTTAGTCTTGTTATCTCATGCAGTCGCAGCCGCTGTGTCATTTCGCACGCTGCGGTCGGAACGGCAACCCGGATCATTTAATCAATCTGACCTGAAAAATATTTCCGCGCCGCCTGTATGTCCGCGGTTATCTGTTGTTTCAGGGCCGCAATGCTATCAAATTTTTGTTCATCCCTGAGATGTTTGTGCAACTCGACGGTGACCAGGCGTCCGTACAGGTCCACGTCCTGATCCAGCAAGTGGGTTTCCAGCAACACCGGTCCGCCGCCGAACACCGGCCGATCGCCGATGTTGGTCACCGCCGGAAGTGCCGGCCGGTTTTCCATGAGGATATGGCTGGCGAAGACGCCGCGCACCGGCGCGGCATGCCGCTCCAGCGAAACATTGGCGGTTGGGAAGCCGAGTTGCCGCCCGCGGCGGTCGCCGTGGATCACGCGCCCGGTCAGGGCATACCGGCGCCCGAGCAATTGCCGTACCCGTTCCAGGTCGCGCGCCGCCAGCGCC
>JBFGPT010000112.1:0-5723 GCA_041564575.1 Gammaproteobacteria bacterium
GATCAGTGTGCCTATGGGGAAAGCTCCCATGGTCTGGATGAAGTATTCGATCAACTCGCTTTGAAACAGGGTGTTACGCTGCTCGTACAGGTGCATCATGGCGTCATGCGGTGACATGGACGGGGCGAAAACGCGTTCGTTTGTGACGGCGGTGAAGAAATCCACGATCCCGGCGATCCGCCCGAACAACGGGATCTGGCCGCCCTTCAGACCACCAGCATAGCCGGATCCGTCAAAACGTTCGTGGTGTGTCTCGATCATCTTGATGGCACGGGCGGAGACATTGGGTGAATTCTCGACTACCGCCAGGCTGAACCTGACATGTTGTTTCACGACCTCGAATTCGGCAAGGGTCAACGAACTGTTTTTGTTAAGCAGTTTCGAGGGCAGCTTGAGCTTGCCGACATCCAGTAACAGGGCACCCATGGCGAGCTCGTGCAACTGATCGGATGGCAACCCGAGCTGGCGCCCGAAGGCGAGGGCATAGGCGCTACATTGCATGCAATGGTTGTAGGCGATGAGGTCCTTGGCCTTCAGGCGGCTGAGATAGACGAAGGCGTTGGGGTTGCGGATCATGCTGTCCCGCATCTGGCCGACGATGTTCGAGATCGCCGCGAGATCGATCTTGTTATTGGCACGTACCTGGTCCATGAAGTGCTGAATCTCGGTGGAGAGCGCGGTATGGATCTCGGTGGCCACCGAAATCTCATCTTCCATGTCCACTTCCGTCGTGTACTCCACCTCGGGTCTCGGGATGGGTGCGGGCGGGACGTCTTTTGGTAACTCCGGGGTGCCGGACGGACCGGATTCCGGCGGCACGACGCCCTTGTCTGTATCGATGAAGACGTACTCGCAGAGATCACGCAACATTCTGATTTCTTTTTCTTTTGAAACCTTGAAACCCTGGAAGGGGAAAGGCGTATCGACCCAGGGCCGGTCCAGCTCCGAGACGTATACCCCCATGATGATCTGACTGCTGGGGATCTTGATTTTATGCATATTTCACCCTGTTTCCCTGAGGGAGTGCTACAGATTATACGGGTGCGTATTCAGTGCAAGATTTTTTATTCTTGTTTGATACAGCGTATTAAATAATCTGCGGAATTATATAGGATTTCCCGTGACTCCGCAGGTTCCCCTGGCAGAAATTTATTTCGTGTCTAAACTGCGCCCATAGTGGCGGATTGGCCGATAACCTCGAGTTGCGCCTGCAGAGATGGCCTGTCCAGCGTTTCCATGGGTAGCGCGGCAAGCAATTTGATGCGCCTGTCCAGTTCTGTGTAGGCGGTCTGGAAGGCCTGCCACTGGCGGTCATCGGATTCAAACTCACGCGCCGGGTCCGGTAGTCCCCAGTGCGCGGTTACGGGATGGCCGGGCCACACCGGGCAGGCTTCGTCCGCGGCATTGTCACAGACGGTGATGACCAGATCGATCACGGGGGCATCCGGTCCGGTAAACACGTCCCAGGATTTGCTGGAAAAATCATTTGGATCGAAACCCAGTTCACCGAGCAGCCTGATCGTCATGGGATGCAGTTCGCCCCTGGGATGACTGCCGGCGCTTAAGGCCGTTAACCTGCCCGCGCCGTGACGTCTCAGGGCGGCCTCCGCCATGATGCTGCGGGCGGAATTTCCCGTGCATAGAAACAGTACGTTAAAGTTGCGGGCGTTCATGTCTGTGGGGTCAATAAAAACTGAAAGTTAAATACCACGGTCTATATTATTCGAAATAAAACCACGGTCAGAGCGCGTGGTCAGTTCTTTTGCCGCCGCATATAGAGTTTGTGTAGCTCCTCGCAGACCAGCAACAGCAGCGAGATGCCGGCGAGTATCAGCCACTCACGCAGGGTGATAGGTTCTAGCACAAGCACATCGCTGATCCCCGGCAGATACATCGCGCTGATATGCACAACTTGCGCGACGGGAATAGCCAGCATCAAAAACGGGTTGGAGAAAAACCGGATGCTGAATACCGAGCGCAACTCGGATCTGGAACAGAATGCGTGGATATTCCCGAACAGCACCATCTGCATCAATGTCAGGTTACGCGCGTGGTCTATGCCGACCCCGATATCGACGAGATACTGGAACACGGCAAAGGCCAGTACTCCCATGACGCCGCCGATGACCAGTACATGCTGGATAATGTGACGGTCAAAGATCGGTTCGTCCGGTTTTCTCGCGGGCCGGTCGAGTTCCCCGCCCTCGGCCGGTTCAAAGGCCAGGGCGACATCCTGCAGGCCGTTTGCGATCAGGTTGAGCCACAGCAGTTGTACGGCGATCATCGGCATCGGCAACCCGGCGAAGACGGTCAGGAAAAACAGCAACAGCGCGGAAAATCCGGTAGCAACCAGCAGGGCGATAACCTTGCGAATATTGCCGTAGACAATGCGGCCCTGTTCTATGCCATCGACGATAGAGGCAAAATTATCATCGGTGATGATGAGCTCGGCGGTTTCCTTGGCCACGTCGGTGCCGCGTTTGCCCATGGCTACGCCGGCATGGGCGAGACGCAGGGCCGGGGCATCGTTAACGCCGTCTCCGGTCACCGCGACATAATGTCCCTGCCGGGTCAGGCTGTCGACAATCGACTCCTTCTGCCTGGGGTCGATGCGCGCGAACACACGCGCCGGTGCGATGAGTCGGTCGAACGCCTGTTGCCCCTGACGATCGGCCTCGTACAACTGGCTGCCATTGATGACCGGGTCACCGTCCTGGCAAATACCGAGTTCGACGGCAATGGCCCTGGCGGTGGACGGGTGATCGCCGGTCACCATCGCTACCTCGATTCCCCCGCCGCGACAGCGCTGGATGGCGGGTTTCGCCTCCGGCCGCACGGGATCGAGCATACCGGCCAGACCGAGAAAAATCAGATCGCCCAGGGCCGTTTCCGCGTTGTCTTGATCGGTATCACGGCAGGCCAGCGCCAGCACGCGGAATCCGCGCGTGGCCATGGACTCGAATTGCTGTTCGATCAAAGCGGTATCAATATCGCAGGTCTGGTTGTCGCGCAGCATATGGCTCGACATGGCCAGCACCTTTTCCGGGCTGCCCTTTACGTACAGGGTATTGTGATCGCCGTTGCGATTCAGGCTGGCGCTGAAGGCGCGTTCCGATTCATAGGGAATGGCATCGATCTCTTCCTGCTCGTCACGTATGGATTTCAGGGACAGTCCGAGTTTCTTTGATAACACCAGGAAGGCGACATCAACGATATCGCCATCGGCGAACCATTCCTTGCCGGCGTAATTGAGGCTGCTCTCGTTGGCGAGCAGACCGGCCATGCACAGCTTTTCGAGATCTTCGAAATCCCCGCCGATGATTTCGCCACCCGGGGCAATGCCTTCACCGCTGACGCTGTAGACCGAACCGTCCGGCAACTGCAGTTCTCGGATGGTAAGTTCATTTACCGTCAAGGTCCCGGTCTTGTCGGAACAGATAAAGGTGCAGGAGCCGAGGGCCTCGACGGCAACCAGTTTGCGAATGATGACGTTGTGCCGGGCCATGCGTTGCATGCCGATGGCCAGGGCCACGGTGAGCGCGGCGGGCAATCCCTCGGGGATGGTCGAGACCGCAAGACCAATCGCCATCATGACGATCTCTTCCAGGCCATAGCCGCCCTTGAAGAGCATCAGCAGGATCAACATGATGATGCTGAGAATGATGCCGCCGGCGATCTGGTAGGTAAACTTGCGGATGCGGATCAACAGGGGCGCGTCAAAGGCACGCCCGGCGGTCACGTCACTGGCAATCTGGCCGATCTGGGTGCTGGCGCCTGTATGGCTGACCGTGCCGAGTCCCCGGCCCCGGGTAATAATGGTGCCGGCAAAACACTGGTTGATACGATCGGCCAACGAGGCATTTTCCGGCACTTCCGCACCGGCAGTCTTGATAACCGCCAGTGATTCGCCGGTCAGCATGGATTCGTCGATGGTCAGTTCATCGCTGGACAGCAACAGGATATCGGCCGGTACCTTGTCACCCGATCCCAGGGAGACGAGATCGCCCGGCACCAGTTCCTCGGCGTCGATGTTTTTGTGTTCGCCATTACGGATGACGTGCGCCTCACCCTTGACCATTTTCCTGAGCGCGGCGGCGGCACGTTGCGCCGAGAATTCCTGTACCGTACCGATCAGGGCGTTCAACAACAAAACGGCGCAGATGAAAATACCACTCGGGATTTGCCGGAACAGGAAGGACAGTACCGCCGCGATCAGGAGGATATAGATAAACGGGCTGAGAAACTGGCGCAGGAAGATTTCCACCGGGCCCGGGGTATGCGCCTCGGGCAGCCGGTTTGGCCCGTATTGACCGAGGCGGGCAGCCGCCTCGGTATCCGTCAGGCCCTGGCCGGATTGCGGGGGATTTTTCATGGTTGCGGCATGCTGATCAAGATACGAAATACATCTCTATGAGAAACAGGATACCCTGAGTACGTTTGAAATTTTATGATTGTCATCAAACCGTCATGGAAATGGCAGTGTCAGTCCCGATTTGGGTACAATGTGCGTCTTAATTCTGTATTTATCAAGGATCCAGCATGAATATTCTCGTCACCGGCGGCGCCGGTTATATCGGCAGCCATGTCGTCAAGTTGCTTGGTGAGCAGGGGCACGACCTGGTTATCCTTGATGATTTGAGCAAGGGCTTCAGGGAAGCGGTGCTGCATGGCGAACTGGAAGTTGGTAGTACCGGTGACATGGACCTGGTCACGCGCCTGCTCCGGGATCATGCGATCGAGGCGGTCATGCACTTCGCGGCGCATACCATAGTGCCGGAATCGGTCGAGAATCCGCTTAAATATTATGGCAATAACACCTGTAATACCCGCAACCTGCTCGAATGTTGCGGTAAATCCGGCGTCAAATATTTTATATTTTCATCTACCGCGGCGGTTTATGGCACTCCGGACAGCAGCGCGGCCATCAGCGAGGATGCACCCGCCTCGCCCATCAACCCCTATGGCACCTCCAAGCTGATGTCGGAGAAGATGCTCGCCGATCTGTGCGCCGTTTCGGACATGAACTACGTTGCGCTCAGGTACTTCAACGTTGCCGGCTGTGACCCGGAGGGACGGATTGGGCAGTCCACGCCCGAGGCGACGCTGCTGATCAAGGTGGCCTGCGAGGTGGCCACCGGCAAGCGCGATCACCTGAAAATCTTCGGCACCGATTATCCCACGCCGGACGGCACCGGGATCAGGGACTATATCCACGTCGTGGATCTGGCCACGGCGCACCTGGCGGCACTAGATTACCTGCGGGCCGGTGGAGAATCCACGATCTGCAATTGCGGTTACGGTCACGGTTACAGCGTCAGGCAGGTCGTTGACGTGCTCAATAATCAGCTGGATGAAAATATCCCTGTGGTGGAAACGGATCGGCGCGCCGGCGATCCCCCGGGGCTGGTTGCGGATCCGCAAAAGATACATCAACTCATGCAGTGGCAACCGGAGTATGATGACCTTGACGAGATCATCAGAAGCGCGCTTAACTGGGAACGCCATGCACACTACTAGGTGAATACGATGTCCAAGACAGCACTCATCACCGGGATCACGGGACAGGACGGGGCCTACCTGGCGGAATTTTTACTCGACAAAGGGTACGACGTTCACGGAATCAAGCGAAGAACGTCCTTGTTCAATACCGACCGGATCGACCATCTTTACCAGGATCCTCACGAGGAACATCGACGCTTTTTCCTGCACCATGGCGACATGAC
>JBFGPT010000113.1:0-5672 GCA_041564575.1 Gammaproteobacteria bacterium
CATCTGTGAGCCCTGCGGTCTTGCCGGCGCGGAGGACATTACCCGGCTTGGCGGCTGGAGAAGGTTTATCCGGGAAAAGACCGGCTCAGCGTAGAGCTTGCGTCACTTGCCGGGCTGCTCCGGATCCTGTTGCTGTTCCAGGCGTTGCAGGATTGCTTCCAGTTCCTCCAGCCGTGCACGCGTTTTGGCCAGCAACCTGGCCTGGACGTCGAATTCCTCGCGGGTGACCAGATCCATGTCCTTGAGACTGGCGCTCAGCGTCGCCTTGATGTTCCGGGTGATCTCCTCGCGGACATGCAACATGTCTTCGGGCAATAGCTTTTTGATTTTGTCCACGACATCGTCGATGGGCAGTTTATTCACGGGCATGTCAGCTTTCTCCAGTTTGTATCTTTTATACAACAAGTGATTCGAACGGATCGCTATCCGCATGTAAAGCGGCTCTAACGCGTCTTATATGCACTATACAAGTGCACCAAATCACCGATTTGAATGATTAAAGTGCATATGTTTATCAATATGTTATCAACTTAATTAAAGCATGTTATTAACAAAATTTTATAAGTGATTATTATTTGTTGTGATATTTTTTAATCTGTATTTTTTTTACAACTTGGCATGGTCCATGCTCATAGAAGGCAACGGAATTAAGTTTATTCATAAATTTAATCTACGTGTTCCATTTCTTAAACAACTCAAACAAAGGGGTATTGATGATGAACAAGACATCAACTTACTTGATGGCCGGGGCCATGGCGCTGGCTTCTTCTACCGCCCTGGCAGAGGACTCACCGCATGAGTTCAGTGCCAACGTGGCATTGTCCACCGATTACCTGTTCCGTGGAATCTCGCAGTCGGACAGCGGCCCGGCGATTTCCGGTGGTTTTGATTATACCTACACGCCAATCGGTCTTTACATCGGTACCTGGGCATCCAGCATCGATTTCGCGGATTCTTCGCCGGTCGAGGTGGATTACTACGCTGGTTTCGCCGGTGAATTCGGTAACGGCATCAGCTGGGATATCGGCGGTATCTACTACGATTACCCGCAGGGTGACGATACTGCCCTGGGTGCGGATCTCGAGTATATCGAAGCCTACGGCAGCCTGGGCTATACCTTTGATGCCGCGTGGGAACCGTCCGTTGGCGTCTTCGTAGCTTATTCGCCCGACTTCTTCGGTGAAACCGATGATGCTGTCGTAATCGAAGGCAGCCTGGGCCTGTCCCTGCCAATCGCCGGCCTGGGATTTAGCGCCACGATTGGTCACCAGGATGTTGATGACATCGGTGAGTATGAATATTACTCAGTCGGTCTGTCCAAGGACATCAGCATTTTCACCTTTGATGTTACCTATTCCGACACGGGCGATACGGATGATGATTTCTGCCCGACCGGTTCAACCATCGAAGGCCTGTGTGATGGTACGGTCGTATTTACCGTTTCCAGTAGCTGGTAATATCCGATCCGTGGGCTATCGCCCGCAGGTCAACGAAAAGCCGGGATAGATATCCCGGCTTTTTTTATGTTGCGGTTTTCTGCACTCACAGTCCTGCCTGATCCTTTATGACTCATTTGCCCCGAAATAATGCCTTGTATCAATCAGGCGCACTAAAAAAGAGCATAATCGTTGGAAATACCTGCCTGAAGCATCCCTCTGCGATTAAAAAAATCATACAACTTATTGTAATTAAAACACTATTTCAGACTGGCACGGATGCTGCTGACGACTAGTGCCATTGAAAGTGATTTCGAATGCAGTAAGCCGGATACGGAGTCCGGGATAACGTTTTTTTAACATGGGAGGAAGACTCTATGAAATTAATCACAGCGATCATCAAGCCATTCAAGCTCGATGATGTTCGCGAGGCCCTTTCCGGAATGGGTGTGCAGGGAATGACCATCACCGAGACCAAGGGATTTGGCCGGCAGAAAGGACATACCGAACTCTATCGAGGCGCGGAGTACGTCGTGGATTTTTTACCCAAGGTGAAAATGGAAATCGCCGTCGCAGATGAAAACCTGGACGACGCCATTAATGCCATCAGTGATGCCGCCAAAAGCGGCAAGATTGGGGATGGAAAGATTTTCGTACAGCCTCTGGAACAGGTGGTGCGGATTCGCACCGGGGAGACAGGCGATGAAGCCCTGTAACAATCCGTTCATGTTCAATGAATTCAATGCAAGATAAATATTGAAGGAGGCTTTCGTGGAAAATCAAATTTTCGAATTACAATATGCAATAGATACGTTCTACTTCCTTGTCATGGGAGCGTTCGTTATGTGGATGGCCGCCGGCTTCTCCATGCTGGAGTCGGGTCTGGTCCGTTCCAAGAATACCACCGAGATTCTGACCAAGAATGTCGCTCTGTATGCCGTGGCCTGTACCATGTATATGGTCTGTGGTTATGACATCATGTACGGCGGCGGCTGGTTTCTGTCCGGTATCGAAACCGTTGCCAACCTGGATGTCGAAGCGGCCCTGGCGGCCTCGGCGGAAAACGGCTTTGACGGTGATTCGGTGTATTCCGGCGCCTCGGACTTTTTCTTCCAGGTCGTGTTCGTTGCGACCGCCATGTCCATTGTCTCCGGTGCCGTGGCCGAGCGCATGAAACTGTGGGCGTTCATCCTGTTCGCCGTGGTCATGACCGGTTTCATCTACCCGATGGAAGGCGGCTGGACCTGGGGCGGTAACTCTGTCTTCGGTATGTACGAGCTGAGTTACAGTGACTACGCCGGTTCCGGTATTGTGCACCTCGCCGGTGCGGCTGCCGCGCTGGCCGGTGTTCTGCTGCTTGGACCGAGAAAGGGTAAATACACGGCGGACGGCAAGGTCAACGCCATTCCCGGCGCCAACCTGCCCCTGGCAACCCTGGGCACGTTCATCCTGTGGATGGGCTGGTTCGGTTTCAATGGCGGCTCCACCCTGAAACTGGGCGGTATCGCCGTGGCCAACGAGGTGGCCTATGTCTTCCTGAATACCAACGCCGCTGCGGCCGGTGGCCTGATCGCGGCCCTGATCGTGGCCCGCATCATGTTCGGCAAGGCGGACCTGACCATGGCCCTGAACGGCGCCCTGGCGGGTCTTGTCGCTATCACGGCAGAACCGGCGGATCCGACGGCCTTGCAGGCGACCTTGATTGGCGCGGCCGGTGGTGTCCTGGTGGTCTTCAGCATCATCATGCTGGATAAACTCAAGATCGATGATCCGGTCGGTGCCATCTCGGTACACGGTGTGGTCGGTGTCTGGGGCATCATGGCGGTCCTGCTGACCGATGCGGATGCAACCTTTGGCGGCCAGTTGGTCGGCATGTTGACCATCTTCGTCTGGGTCTTCGTTGTCAGCCTGATCACCTGGGGTATCATCAAGGCGGTCATGGGTATCCGGGTCAGCGAGGAAGAAGAATACGAAGGCGTGGATATTTCCGAATGTGGTATGGAAGCTTATCCGGAATTCACGGCCTCAGGTTCACAATCCTGAGCCCCCGGGCCAAGCCCCCAAAAAGCAAAGGCGCCTGTGCAAACAGGCGCCTATTTTATTGAAATGTAATAATTTTTGGTGCATGTCATGGCAATAATTGATAGCCTTGTCACCTCTAAAAAAACAACATTTTTACTGGAAGGGGGTATTTATGAAGCTTGTCGCTGCGATTATAAAACCTTTCAAACTGGATGATGTACGTGAAGCCCTGTCGAGTGTCGGCGTGCAGGGACTGACCGTCACCGAGGTGAAGGGTTTCGGTCGTCAGAAGGGTCATACCGAGCTTTACCGGGGAGCAGAATACACGGTTGATTTCCTGCCCAAGGTCAAGATTGAAATTGCGGCCGAAGACGATCAGGTCGAATCTATCGTCGAGGTCATCAGGAATGCCGCCAATACCGACAAGATCGGTGATGGCAAAATCTTCGTTTCCAGTCTTGAGCAGGCTGTGCGGATCAGGACCGGGGAAACCGGTACCGATGCGCTGTAAGTCTGTTCACGGGGATCACCACTTTTCTCTGAACGGGCGCCACGGGTCCTCAAGGAAAATCCGCCGGGCGTCGATTAAACTATCAACTTGCCGGCCCGGGGTTCCGGTGTGAAACCTGACGAATTGATTTTGTGTTTTTAATCTGCAAGTGTAAAAATAATCCGCATACTTCTGAAAATCCTGAAAGAGTAAGTAATCAGAGAACCATACGATGGCTGGCCAGTTAATCGACAAAGCGGTGTTGAAAAATTTTGTACCCCCGAGTGCACTCAACGCCGAAAACTTTCAGGAACTCGCCCAGAAAACCTTTATCGAGGAAGTCGCGGCAGGCAAAACCGTGTTCAAGGAGGGCGATACTGATCGCCAGTCCGTTTACCTGGTTGATGGCCAGTTGAATGTCGCCAGCAGTGGCGGTGATTCTTCAGTCGTCAGCTCGGGCAGCGATCTTGCGCGCCATCCCGTGGCCAATCATCAGCCCAGGAAACACACGGTCGTCGCCAAGACCAATGCCAAGATCATTCGCATCGACGCCGACCTGCTGGACATTCTGCTGACCTGGGACCAGTTATCCGGTATCGAGGTCGGCGAGATCCAGGTCGAGGAAGATGCCACCGATACCGAGGACAATGATGGCGACTGGATGACGCGGATTTTGCAATCCAAGGCCTTCCTCCAGGTACCGCCAGCCAACATCCAGGCCATGTTCATGCGCATCCAGGAAATGCCTGTCAAGTCCGGACAAACGATTATCAAGCAGGGTGACGAGGGCGATTACTACTACATCATCAAGAGCGGCAAGTGCAAGGTCACACGCGCCTCCAAATCGGGCTCCGAGTTGACGCTGGCAACCCTGAGTGACGGTGATGCCTTCGGTGAGGAGGCCCTGTTGTCGGAGGCCAAGCGTAACGCCAATATCATCATGACCACCGATGGCACCCTGATGCGCCTGTCCAAGGAAGACTTTAATGAACTGTTAAAAGAACCGATGCTGAGCTGGGTCACGGCAGACCAGGCAAAGGACATGGTTAAAAACGGCGCCGTGCTGGTCGACGTTCGCCTGGACAGTGAATTCAAAAACACCGGCATTGAAGGTGCGGTCAACCTGCCGTTGTTCATGTTGCGTCTCAAGGCCGACACACTCGACCCGCAAAAGCAGTATATCCTCTACTGCGATACAGGACGGCGCAGTTCCGCCGGCGCATTCCTGCTGAGTGAGCGTGGTTTCCAGGCTTACTGTCTGCAGGGTGGTATCGCGGAATACACCGGCTAAACCATTGGCGCCGCCCGCAAGGTGACGGAGCAATACCAACTCGACCCTGCCAGAGACAACTATTGCGTGATGGGCAATCCTGTTGCGCACAGCCTGTCACCGAAAGTTCACAGCCTGTTCGCCGCGCAGACCGGCGAATCGATTCATTACCAGTCCATTCTGGTCGGGCTCGACGACTTCAGCCCGGCCTTGTTGAGATTTCGCGATCGGGGTGGCAAGGGATTGAATATCACCGTGCCGTTCAAGCTGGAGGCCTGTGCCACCTGTGATCACCTGAGCGATCGCGCAAGCCGCGCCGCTGCGGTCAATACCATCTGGTTCGATGCACAGGGCAAGGTCCACGGCGATAATACCGACGGCGTCGGGCTGGTGACCGATATTACCGAAAATCATGGCATACCGATCCGTGGCCGGCAGGTGCTGGTCCTTGGCG
>JBFGPT010000114.1:0-5655 GCA_041564575.1 Gammaproteobacteria bacterium
CCGGCGATCCTGAGCCGGACGCATGGCAGCAAGGCGGTGAAAATGATTTACAACGGGGTTGCCGGCGCGGAGACACCGGTCAAGACAGTCGATGTTCCCGCACAGGAGTCCGCGGTATTCTGCCTGAAAGATGAACATGTCGAGGCGCTGGCCCGGCACGCCGTCACCATTGAACAACATTACGGTTGTCCCATTGATATTGAATGGGCGCTGGATGGCGAGGAAGATGAACTCTATATCCTGCAGGCACGTCCGGAAACGGTGAAAAGCCGTGGCAATACCAACCTGATCGAGCGCTACCAGTTGAATGAAAAGCGTGATGTGTTGATAACCGGCGCGGCCATCGGCCAGAAGATCGGCTCGGGTACGGCCAGGGTCATCCATTCACTCGAGGAAATGGACAGCCTGGCCGAGGGTGACGTGCTGGTAAGCGAGATGACGGATCCCGACTGGGAGCCGATCATGAAACGCGCATCTGCGATCGTGACCGATCGCGGAGGTCGCACCTGTCATGCGGCCATCATCGCGCGTGAACTCGGTGTGCCGGCCGTGGTCGGTTGCGGTGAGGCGACGCGGCAAATCGCCAACGGTCAGCCGGTCACGGTTGCCTGTTCAGAAGGTGAAACCGGACTGGTCTACGACGGCCTGCTGGATTACCAGGTCAAACGGGTGGAACTGGACAAGATGCCGCCGGTACCGGTGAAAATCATGATGAACGTCGGTAATCCGGGCATGGCCATGTCGTTTGCGTCCATTCCCAATGCCGGCGTTGGTCTTGCCCGCCTGGAATTCATCATAAATAACAACATCGGCATCCACCCGCGGGCACTGCTGGAATACGAATCGCAGGAAGCGGATATTCGTGCGCAGATTGACGAACGCATCAGGCCGTATGGCGATCCGGTGGAGTACTATGTCAAACGCCTCGCCGAGGGCATCGCCACGCTGGGCGCGGTATTTGCGCCTAACCCGGTCATCGTCAGACTCTCCGATTTCAAATCGAATGAATATGCCAACCTGATCGGCGGCGAACGCTACGAACCGCAGGAGGAAAACCCGATGATCGGCTTCCGCGGCACGTCGCGTTACCTGTCGAGCGAATTTCAGGACTGCTTCGAACTCGAGTGCCGGGCGTTGCGTTATGTCAGGGAAACGATGGGGATCGAAAACGTCTGGGTCATGGTGCCCTTCGTGCGCACGCCCGCCGAGGCCGCGGACGTGGTTGCCCTGCTCGGCAGGCATGGACTGGAACGCGGCAGGCAGGGACTGAAACTGATCATGATGTGCGAGATACCGAGCAACGCCGTGCTCGCCGGGCAGTTCCTCGAGTTCTTCGATGGCTTTTCAATCGGCTCAAACGACATGACCCAGCTGACACTGGCACTGGACCGGGATTCGGCGCTGGTGTCCAACCTGTTCGACGAGCGTCACGAGGCGGTGAAATTCATGTTAAGACAGGCCATCAAGGCATGCAGGGAAGCGGGAAAATACGTGGGTATCTGCGGGCAGGGGCCCTCCGATCATCCGGACTTCGCCAGGTGGCTGGTCGACGAGGGCATTGAAAGCATTTCCCTGAACCCCGATACCGTGATCGATACCTGGTTGTATATCGCCGGACAGGAAGTCTGATGTCTTTCCGTGCGGGTTGCCCGCACGTTGCCGGTCGTGATACCGGCATTAAGTGGCGGATGACGCAGCATGATCTAAACTTTATATATGCCCTATTATCATTGTCATGACTGCTTCAAGGTTGTCCGTATCGATGAACAATCCAGGGACAGATGTCCCTTGTGCGGCAGTAAAAATGGTGAATGCCTGTCCGAAGAGGAACATCACCGGGAACAGGAAGAAGGTTTTCTGTTTCACGAGGATACGGACTGATAATCCTGTGTGGCTTCAGGGATGCCCTGATCGGCCCGGGCAGGCATTACCGGGTGTGTAAAACAAACCGATGCCGGAAACAGCCGGCATGGACCGGTATACCCGGATTTCACAAGCCGGCGACGGCGTAAGAAATCACGACAACTCAAGCCAGCCTGGTTGCGAAAAGCAATGCCAGAAGCCACGGAAATCACGCGGATTGAATACTACCCGCTGAATGTTCCCCTCATAGCGCCCTTTGACATCGCCGTCGCCAGCCAGTCATCGATCAATAATGTCGCCGTGCGTGTCACCCTGGCCGGCGGTTCCCGCGGCTGGGGCGAGATTCCCACGCTGCCGCCGTTGACCCGTGAAGACCAGGTCACCGCCATGCGAATCCTCGCGCATGAAGGAGACTTGTTAACCGGACGCGATGCAATGGACTGGCGTGGCATGGCCATGGATCTTATGGCGCGTATGCCGGACTATGCTGCAGTTCGTTGTGGACTCGAAATGGCCCTGCTCGATGCGCTGGCGCACAGCCAACGCTTGCCGCTGTTCCGCTTTTTCGGCGGTCATGCCGATGCCGTTGTGACCGATATCACCATTCCTATCTGCCCGGCGGATGAAGCGGAACGGCTCGCCGGACACTATCGCCGGGCGGGTTTTGACACAATCAAGACGAAGATCGGCCGGGATATCGACAGTGATATCAACAGGATCATCGCCATCTGCCGCGGGTTCAGCGATTGCCGCCTGGTCCTGGATGCCAACAGCGGTTTCACAGTGACAGAAACGTTGTATCTCCTGGACGAATTGCACAAATGCGCGATTATGCCGGCATTGCTCGAACAGCCCGTGGGTCGCGAAGACCGGGATGGCATGGCGCGACTGACACGTGAGGCCGGTGTCCCGGTCGCGGCGGATGAATCCTGCCGTTCACCGGAGGATGCGCGAACGATCGCCAGGGAGCGGCTGGCCCATGTGATCAACATCAAGCCGGCGAAGAGTGGTGTCGTGCAGTCCCTGGAGATTGCCGAAATTGCAAAGACCAATTACATGGGCCTGATGATCGGCGGCATGGTGGAGACCCGGATCGCCATGGGTTTCAGCGCGCATTTCGCCGCGGGCCTCGGCGGGTTTGACTGGATCGATCTCGATACGCCGCTGTTACTGGCCGAAGATCCCGTCGTTGGTGGCTATATCACCGAGGGTCCCTGTTACCGGCTTGATACCGGTGGTTGTGGCCATGGCGGGGAATTGAGCGGTTGCGCTGTCTGAAATGCCCGGGTGTAACACCCGGCGGCATTATATAAAATCTTCGAGAATGGCACGTTCCTCGTCGGAGATGTGCGAGTTCTGCAGGCGGTTCTTGATGACTTCCGGGGGAATGTCCTTGTGTTCTATCAGTTCTTTTCTCTCTTCGGGGGTCAGGGTTTCCATGAAGAAAAGATTGGTCGGCGGATGAAACCCGGCATTTACGATAAGCAGCGCTTCACTGGCGAGCATTCTGTATTTACCATTGTCCTGCTTCAGCCTCGCGTCACAGAAATCCTTGTCGGCGATTCCGGCGGTGTAAATAGCATGTATCTCCATGCGGTAGCTGATGACATGTGACGGGTCGCCGTTCTTTTCAATGTCAATCTCGATGTGCTGAAGACGCGGCAGCAGCAACGTCCTGATGCGTTCGAGGATCTCCTGGTCTTCCAGGCGTTCCGAGTAGATATCGAGAATATTGTCGATGGACAACTGGTTATACGTATCGGTGGAAAACAGCTCTTCCTCGCGGTATGTCAGTATCTTGAACGATCGAAATCCGAGTATCGAATGGATATCGGTCAGATCACGGATATGCTTGTTGAAACCGAGCGCGCAGATAAGCTGGGTATGGTTCAGACCCAGCTGCGCCGCAATCTTGTTGATGCGTACGATAAAGTCGTCTTTCGGATCAGACTTGATTTTATAGAATATCTTGACCAGGTCTGCATCCGATGCAGTCAGTAACTCAGTAAAACTCGACATATGACTCTTCCTTCATTTTTTGAGCTTGAGATATTCATACAGCATGTGTTTTTCTTCCGGCGGGGCCTGTTCGTCCTCCAGCCTTGCCTCAATCAACTCGTCGGGGATCAGGCCGCGGTTCAGCAGTTTTCTCTTCTCCTCGGGCAGAACCGTATTTCTGAAAAAAATATCGCCAACTGGTATCAGCTTGCTTTCCGTAATGATCGTCACTTCATTCAGGAGTGCGCGAAATCCGCTGTCGACACGATCCAGACGCTCTTCGGCAAAATCGATGCTGACGATGCGCTCTGAATAGATTGCCCGCATCTCGGCCTTGTACTTGTCTATGATCAGCGAATTAACCGTTGCCTCGATTCTTGACTCGATGGTCTCCAGGCGGTTTTTCAGCAAATAGGGCATGATCTGCAGATAATCATCATCGTTTTTGACCGCGGTGTATATGGCGAGAATATTATCCAGGCTCAGCTTCTTGTAGATATCGTTGATGAAATACCCGTTACGTTCCGTGGCCAGCATGTCGAATGATTCATAGCCGAGTACCGGCATGATCTCGACCAGGGTCTTGGCATGCGTGTTGAAACCGACGGCGCAAACCAGCTGTGCCGTGCGCAGTTTCAGGTTCCTGGCAATCAGCGTAATGCGGGGTGTGTCCTCGGTGGTTTGCTCTCCCCTGAAATTGTAGAAGGTGCGGACAAGATCTTCGCCGGAGGCATTCAGAATTTCATTGAAGCTGGCCATATGCTGAATGATAAATTCATTCCCTGCCTGTGCCTATGGAAAAGATCGCCAAATTACAACCTGTCGCGGTTGATCATGCCCTGCAGAATACCGATGTTTCTCACCCAGGGCCTGGCTTTTTGCAGGTGTTTTGGCAGCCTGGCAATGGCCTGCTCGGCCTCGCCGAAACTGTTATACAAACCATACAACGCGGAGTAGCGGGTGACACCATTGACGACAACCTCGATATAGGCGGCCTCGTTCGCCAGGCGGTTTTCACGGATGAAGTCAACGATGCCCTGTTCGTCGACGCTGCTGCCAATCTGGAGGGTGTAACTGGTGGCCGCCTGTTGCATGAGCCAGCTCTCGGCGCGAATGCTGCCATCGGTGACCGGCATCGACGGGGCATCCGGGTGCTGCACCGTTTCCACCATCACCTGTTCTTCCAGGGCATCGGCTTCCGGACTGATACCGGCCTTGCCGTCGAGCACCGCGATCTTTTCGGTAGCCTGTTTCAGGCCCTGGGCCGCGGCCTTCTCATACCATTCGCGGGCGGTCTCGATATCCGCCTTGATACCGAAGCCGTTCTCGTAAAACACCCCGAGATTGTACTGGGCCTGGGCGACATCCTGCACGGCGGCCTTGTGAAACCATTTGATCGCCTGCTCGTAGTTTTTCTCTACGCCCTGGCCGAAGGCATACATCACCGCAAGACTGTACTGGGCATGGCCATGGCCCTGTTTGGCGGCCGCCGTAAACAGTTGCCGGGCGCGGTCCAGGTCCTGGTCGATACCGAGGCCGCGGTACTTCATCAGGCCGAGATTGAATTGTGAATCCGCAAGACCGGCGTTGGCGGCCAGTTCCCACCATTTGGCCGCTTCCTGGTAGCTGCGTTCCACGCCCTGGCCATGCAGATACTTGAATGCCACCTGGTGCTGCACGATCGGAAAGCCCTGTTCGGCCGCCATCATGTACCAGCGGAAGGCCTCGGCCGGATCGGCCTTGACGCCGTTGCCGTTGTCGTACATCAGGCCCAGGGTCACCTGCGCCTGCGAG
>JBFGPT010000115.1:0-5647 GCA_041564575.1 Gammaproteobacteria bacterium
GGCCGAGGAACTGGGTCTGAAGGCCCCCGAGGATCCCGCCCAGAGTATCAAGGCGGGCGTGGCCTATCTCGGCCGCCTGCGTGACAGCCTCGCTGGCGACCTGTTGTTGGAAGATCGCATCTGGTTTTCGCTGGCGGCCTATAACGCCGGCCTGGGCCGGGTCGAGCGCGTACGCAAGTACGCCAGTGAACTGGGGCTCGATCCGAACCGCTGGTTCGATAATGTCGAGACCGCCATGCTGAAGCTCGCGCAGCCAGTAAAACGCGACGGCGAGCGGGTTGTGCGTTGCCGCTGTGGAGAAACCGTGGTCTACGTGCGCGAGATTAAAACGCTGTATCAGAATTACATCAAGCTGACCGAGGTCACCCAGGTGGCCAGCGCCGACTCCTGGCGCCAGCAGGGCCGCCCGGACAGCTAAGCAGCGCCACCGCCGCTTTCACCCCCCGGATCTGCGGCAGCAGGCCGCCAGCGCAGCGCTTATACTCTCCAGTATCTTCAAGTTTTTGTAACAGGAGTGATGCGCCGTGCATTGTCCGGCAACCGGCCTGATCAAGATATCGGCGTTTATGCTGTTCGTCCTTTGTCCCGCGACACTTATGGCGTTGGATGAAACATGGCGTCGCCACCTGAAGACACCGGCGGATGAACTGTGGCGCCTGGCGCAGCAACACGAGCATGGCGAGGGTGTAAACCGGGAAATCGACGTGGCGATACGCTTGTATTGCATGGCCGCCAGGAAGGGGTCGCTGGAGGCCAGTTATCAGCTTGGCTGGATCTACGCCAATGGCCGGGGTGTCCGGCGGGACGATCGGCTTGCCGCCGCCTGGTTTGCGGCACCGGCGGCGGCCGGCGACAAGCACGCCCGGCGTATGCTTGCACGCCTGGAATCCGGGCCCGGTGCCGGATCACCACAGTGCCGTCTCGGCGACGGCAGTGAATACCTGCCGCCCCTGCAAAGCGTCCCGGACCCCGACCGCCAGTTGATCCTGTCGTGGGTGGAACGACTGGCGCCGACCTATGAATTACAGACCGGCCTCGTGCTGGCGGTCATCGAGACGGAATCCGCTTTCAACAGTCGTGCTGTGTCGAACAAGAATGCCCACGGTCTGATGCAGTTGTTACCGGAGACCGCGCGACGTTTCGGCGTCAAGGATATCCACGATCCCCTGCAGAATATTCACGGCGGCATGGCCTACCTGCGCTGGTTGCTCGATTACTTCAAGGGGGATCTGAAACTGGCGCTGGCTGCCTATAATGCCGGCGAGAAGGCGGTAGATCAGTACCGCGGGATCCCGCCCTACCGGGAAACCCGCAATTATATCAGGCAGGTGTTGCGCCTGTACCAGTCCCCCGGCGCCTGATCCCTGTCCGCCCGGGGGCGGCACTGAACGCGGCAAGACCCAGGCACAGCAGGGCCAGCGAACTGGATTCCGTTACAGTCGCGCGGCGCACCGTGACACGGTCAAGGCTGAAACCGTTGCCGTCGATAAAACCGATGCTCAGGCTGGAGCCGGCCGACAACAGGGCCAGCCCGAGCGATTGCTCGCCGGTCATGGCAAACTCCACGGCCGTACCATCGATGGTATAACGCCCGCGGTCCAGTGTGCCGAACGCCGAGACGCTGAAGCTGTCGAGCAGCACGTCGAGGTCGAAACGGATATCGATCGCTTCTGCGATACCGCTGCCGCCGTCCAGCATGTCCGTATCGTCGCCGCTGCCGGCGGCATAAATGCCGAAGCCGCTACTGGTGCGGTTGAGCACCCCGGTATTGGCGCTGGCGTTCAGGGTTAAACCGCCAAAACTCAGGCTCAATGTGGACTGGCCGTCCAGTGTTTCGATCGAGGCGGCACGAAAGTCAAATTCTATCGGCGAGGCGAATACGACGGACAGGCTTTCGGTGATAAAGAGTACTGACAACAATGCGGCATGTTTCAACATGGCAATCCTCCGTGATGATGATTAAATCCGTTTACAGGTCACAGTATACGCTGTGGCACCGGTGAGTCCAGGACAGCTCTGCCGAACACCGGATTCGGCTTATAATAAGCGCTCACCCGAATGAGTGATATGCGCGACGATGCAAACGGTCCAGACCATCCCTGTCTTTAACCTCGCCCTGTCTTTTGTGCCGGCCCTGCTGGTGGTTGGCATACTGCATGCCTGGTCGCTAGGCGCCGGTATGGCGGTTTATTCGATTGTGCGCATGCTGGTTCAGTTGCTGCTGATCGGTTATGTGCTGACCTATATTTTCCAGTCCAGCGAGGCGCTGCTGGTCATGGGCGTGCTGGCCATCATGTTGTTCGTCTCCAGCTGGATCGCCCTGCGACCGCTGAGTACCGCCCACCCCGGCCTGTATATCAAGGTCCTGGCCTCCATCAGTCTCGGCGGGGTCAGCACCCTGGCCCTTGTCACCGGCGCGGTACTGGATCTCAATCCCTGGTTTTCACCGCATATGATGATCCCGCTGGCCGGCATGATATTTGCGAACTCGATGAATACGGTGAGCGTGGCCGCAGAGCGTTTTGAATCCGAGACTGAAAACCGCGTCGACTATCCCAGGGCCCGGCACCTGGCCATGCGCGCCGCCATGATACCGGTGATTAACTCGATGTTCGCCGTTGGCCTGGTATCTTTGCCCGGCATGATGACCGGACAGATACTGTCCGGGGTTTCACCCCTGATAGCGGTGCGTTACCAGATCATGGTGATGTGCATGATCTTCGGGTCCGCCGGGATCTCCGCGGCCTGTTACCTGTGGCTGCTGGGTAGACAGCGCCACGCCTGAGACGCGGGTTTCAGCGCTGGCAGTGTGGACAGTAAAAGCTGGATCGCTGACCGAGGCGTATCTGGCGCAGGGGCCGGGCGCAAACGCTACAACCCTGGCCGGCGCGGTCATAGACCTTGAGCTCATGGCGGAAATACCCGGGCCTGCCATCAACGTTGACAAAATCCCTGAGGGTCGTACCGCCCTTCCTGAGGGCCTGTCTTAATACCTGCTTGATGTCGCGGGCCAACCGCTCATAGCGGGCGCGGCTGATGTGGCCGGCGTGACGCTGCGGATGAATGCCGGCCGCGAACAGGGATTCATTGGCATAGATATTCCCGATCCCGACGACGGTCCGGCTGTCCATGATGAAATTTTTTACCGCCTGTTTGCGGCCGCGTGATCGCTGGTACAGGTATTCCCCGTCAAAATCATTATCCAGAGGTTCCGGTCCCAGGTAGCGCAGCAACTCATGCCGCAGGGGATCCTGCCGGGTCCAGTGCAGGGAGCCGAAACGCCGTGGATCAGTAAAACGCAGGCAGGTGCCGTTGGCAAAGAGGATATCGATATGATCATGTTTTCCGGGCTCTACCGCCTGCTGCAGTACCCTGAGGCTGCCGGACATGCCCAGATGCAGGATCAGGCAACCATCCTGCATGAAGGCCAGGAGATACTTGCCGCGCCGGGCGAGCCGCCTGATATGTTGCCCGCGCAGTATCCGGCCGAGGTTACGTGCTACCGGCCAGCGCAGCCGGGCATCACGCACGACCAGGCGGGTGATGGTTTCACCAAGGATATGCGGGGCAATGCCGATGCGCGTGGTTTCAACCTCGGGCAGCTCGGGCATTATTCGGTGTCGGGCCCGCCTGGAAAGAGTTTTTCGGAGCTGTACGGCGGGATATGGTATTGCAGCCCCAGGTCCGTCCGCGCCAGGATCAGTTCGGGCAGATCCGAAACCACCTGAAAATGCAGGCTGTCACCGGTCTGTAATTGCACCGCGATTTCATACAGGGCGGGTTGCGACTGGTAGGCCTGCACCGTGCTGGCGGTCAGCTCCTGCCAGGCCCGGGACAGCGCAAGGACCTCGTCCTGCTTGATATCCAGGCCAGAGTCCAGCCGCCAGTCCCCCGCCTGTTGTTGTACCAGGCGCATGTGCGGATACTGTACCATCGCAATTTCGGCCTGCTCCGGCAGCACTCGTGTTGAAATGAAAAATGTCGGGCCGGCGGTCAATTGCGGATAGAGGTTGTCGTGCACCAGGTGTACGGTATCGCGGTACAGCACGTAGCGTTTTTTATCGAGCGGGTTGGTGTCCCCGAACGCAAATACCTCGTCGTTGAGCCGCAGTGTGATCTCGGGGTCCGCGAGCAGTAACCTGCCGGGCTCAACCTCGGCCAGCGGCAGTTGCGCGGCGCTTTGCGCGGCGAGCAGTTTCAGGAGGGCGTCGATGCGTTGCGGGTTGGCGGCCACCCGGTAGGGGCTGATCATCTGCCACGGCCCGGCCCGCCTGGAGAACCGGATGGGCTCACGTGCCTGGCGCTGGATGACGATCTCGTTGATGCCTTGTGGATCGATCTGGCTGATGCTCTGCGGTGCCGGATCTTCCGGCGTCTGCCCGGTCAGGAACAGGAACAGCGTCACGCCGAGAATGATGATCAACAGCAGCAGGTTGATGAACAGCCGGGATTGCATGGGTCAAAGTTTGCGCCGCCGCCACCAGACGACCAGGCCGGTACCGAGCAGGGCCAGCGGCAGGACAATCAGAAATCCGATAATGATAATCACCTTGGCGACGTCGGATAATTCCAGGTAGAGGTCCTCTGCCAGCCGTGGCGGGATCGAGATCAGCTCATCGTCATGACTTAGCCAGTTAATCAGGCGCACCCCGAGATCCAGGTTGCCGCTGTTGGCCAGGTAGCTATTGGACAGAAAGTCGCCATCGCCGCCGATCAGGATGCGTTGTTTGCGCGTCACGATTTCGCCCTGGTCATTCTCTTCCAGATCGATCTCCCGGGTCAGGCTGACCAGCAGGTTCAGCGGCCCGCGATCATCGATGCCCTCGTCGAAACCGACCTCACCCGTGAGCTCGCTGTTTTCCGCCCAGGTATGATCGCCGCTGACAATGACGGGCGCGAAGTGCCAGCGATCATCGCCGCTATGTTCGATGGCCGCGGCCGCCGGGAACAGGGTCGTAATGCTGAAATCCTGCAGGGCCGGGTGCGGTTGGTAGGACGGGCCGGTAGCGATGGTGATGGTGGGGTCGTTGACGCCCAGTAACCGACCGACAAAATCGATGATCACGCCCGGGTGGATCTCAAGGCCGAGATATTCGGCCAGCGGCTCGAGTCCATACAAGCGGCCGGGGTCGGCCAGCCACATCAGATTGCCGCCGGCATCGAGATACTCGATGATCTTGTCCACTTCGCCGGGCAGGTAGTCGACCTGGGGTCCGGCGATGATCAGTACCGAGGCGTTGGCGGGGATCTGGTCGGTGTCCGCCAGGTTTATGGGTTGCGCGTTGTAGCCGCGGCTGTCCAGATGACTGACCCAGGCGCCGAGATCGTGGTTGGCCTGCCCCAGCGGATTACGCTCGCCATGCCCCTCGACGAAGGCCAGCCAGCGTTCCCCGCCCCGGGCCAGGCGTTGCATGGCATTGGTAAATTCTTCCTCGCTATCGGACTTGACGTGTTCGCTGCGTTCCCGGTATCGCAACACCAGTTCACCGTCAACGGTGATGCCGAGTTCACGCACCTCGTCCGGCACGGCCACGGGGTTGACAAAGTGCAGCTGGATGTCCGGTTTCACTGCCTGGTAGCGGGCGATGATCTTGCGGATGATGTCGCGCAGCTCCTTGTTGTCACTGGCGTAGGCCGTGATGTCGAC
>JBFGPT010000116.1:0-5636 GCA_041564575.1 Gammaproteobacteria bacterium
AGCGCCCGGAGTACGTCGTTCTTCCTGTCGCTGCCGGTGATCGGCTTGCCGTTCTTCTCCAACACGATATAGGAATCGAGCGTGAAGTTATTGTCCGAGACTATCAAGCGGGCATCCAGAATATTGAGCCTGAGCTTGCTTAATACGCGGGTCGTCGTGGCGAAGATATCGTCCCGGTTTTTCATGTAGACGAATATCTCGCTGCCGCCGCGCTCGGTCTTCTCGCGCACCAGGATCAGCGGTGCTTCGGTGTTCTTTAACTGGCCGATCTTGCGCGTGTACCAGCAGACCTCGTCGGGACTGTGGCGCAGGAAGAAATCTTCGTTCAGATACTGCCAGACCCCGGTGATTTCGGCGCTGGACATGCCGAAATCCTCGAGCAGGCGCATGGAGTCAGCCTTGGTATCAAGCACCCGTTCGCGGTTATTCAACGGTGATTCCAGGCCCCGGCGCAGCGCGCGCAGGGTTTTCTCATACAGGCTCAGCAGCAGGGCGTCTTTCCAGCTGTTCCACAGGTTCGGGTTGGTGCCGTTGATATCGGCGACCGTGAGCAGGTACAGGTAATCGAGCCGGCGCGTGCTACCGACCGATTCCGCGAATTCGTTGATGATGTTGATGTCGTCGATATCGCGTTGCTGGGCGGTTTTCGACATGACCAGGTGATTCTTGACCAGCCACGAGACCAGGTTGGAATCGTATTCGCTCATCTCGTGCCGGCGGCAGAACTTGTAGGCCTCGACGGCGCCGAGTTCGGAATGATCGCCGCCGCGTCCCTTGGCGATGTCATGGAACAGGCCGGCGATATACAGGATTTCGCGTTTCGGAATTTCATGAACCAGGCGGTAACACAGATCGAACTTGTCCCTGTATTCCTCCAGCCCGAAATAACGCATATACCTGACCACGGCCAGCGTGTGCTCATCCACGGTGTAAACATGAAACAGGTCGAACTGCATGAGCCCCTCGACCTTGGCGAAAACCTTGAGGTAGGCGCTGAGTACGCCGTAGCGGTGCATACGCCTGAGTTCATGACCGACCCAGCGTGGCTGGCGGATGATCTCCATGAACAGGGCGCGGTTTTTCAGATCCTTCCTGAACTTGTCATCGATAAGATTCAGGTGCTGGCGTATCAAACGAATGGTGCTGGCCCGCACACCCTGTATCTTGGGATTTTGCTGTATCAGCATGAAGATCTCGAGCAGGGCGAATGGATAACGCCTGAAGACGTTCTGGTGCCGGACCTCGATAAAGTTATTCCGGGTCTGGAAGCGTGAATTGATTGGCCGGGTTTTCTCCAGCCAGCGGTGATAGACGATGACCTCCTGGAAGTGTTGTAACAGCACCTCGTTGAGGCGCGAGACCTCGGTTACCGTGCGGTAGTAGACCTTCATGAACTTCTCGATAGGCTCGTTAGCTTCGCCGCGGTAGCCGAAGGCGGTGGCCAGTGGTCGCTGGTGTTCGAACAGCAGGCGATCTTCGCGGCGCCCGGTCAGGTGGTGCAGGGCGGTCCTGACTTTCCACAGCAACGCGCGGCTTTGTTCCAGGGTCTCGTATTCCTCTTCGGTAAGAAAGCCATGGCCGATCAGTTCGCGCAGGCGCGCGGCACCGAAGTGCCGCTTGGCCACCCAGCCGATCATCTGCAGGTCGCGCAGGCCGCCCGGGCCTTCCTTGACGTTGGGTTCCAGGCTGTTTTCAATATTGTTGAACTTGTTATGCCGCGCCTGCTGTTCCTGGAGTTTGCCCATGAAAAATTTACGCGTCGGCCAGATCTTTTTCGGTCCGGTGGCAACGCGCATGGATTCGAACAGGCCGGGTTCACCCGTCAGCAGGCGCGACTCGATGAGATTGGTGGCAATGGTAATGTCGTCACGCGCCTGGGAAACACATTCGCGCACCGTTCTAACGCTGTGTCCGACTTCCATGCCGACGTCCCAGAGGGCAGTGAGAAACGCCTCGATATCGGATTTTTCTGACTTCGACAGGGATCGTTTGTAGAGGATCATCAGGTCGATATCCGAGCAGGGACACAAATCGCCACGGCCGTAACCGCCGACCGCGACCAGGGCAAGGCGTGTCGAGTCGATTTTCAGTTGCCACAGCAGGGTCACGATCTGGTCGGCCAGCCAGCACTGTTTACTGACCAGTTCGCGCGGCGGGCGATTGCGCTTGAAGGCGTTTTTTAGATGTGCCTGGCCGTTCTCCAGCGCCTGTTTCAACAGTTCCAGCGAGTTTTCTCCGGCGTCGATCCGGGCCTGCATGCGCTCGCGATCAAACAGTTTCGGGTCGGCCCAGTTTTCGTCGGTGATGGTCGTTGGCATAAGCGGCTATATCGACTCGTCGGCGCGCAGGGTCAGGACTTCATAGCCGTCGTCGGTCACCAGCACGGTATGTTCCCACTGCGCCGACAGCTGGCGATCACGGGTCACCACCGTCCAGTTGTCGCCGAGCAGTTTCACGTGGCGCCGGCCGGCGTTGATCATCGGCTCGATGGTGAAGGTCATGCCTGCCTGCAGCGGCATGCCGGTACCGGGTTCGCCGTAATGCAGTACCTGAGGGTCCTCGTGAAATTCGCGGCCGATGCCGTGACCGCAATACTCGCGTACGACGGAAAAATTGTTCGACTCTGCGTGTTTTTGAATGGCATGGCCGATGTCACCCAGGTGACATCCCGGCCGCACCATGCGGATGCCCAGGGCCATGCACTCGTAGGTCTTCTCGACCAGGCGCCGGGCGCGCACCGGCGGTTCGCCAATATAGAACATCTTGCTGGTATCGCCGTGGTAGCCGTCCTTGATGACGGTGATATCTATATTAATAATGTCACCCTTTTTGAGTTTTTTGTCTCCCGGAATACCGTGGCAGACGACGTGGTTCACCGAGGTGCAGATGGATTTCGGGAAGCCGCGGTAATTCAGCGGCGCCGGGATTGCCTGTTGTTCATTGACGATGTAGTCGTGGCAGATGGTGTCCAGTTCCCCGGTGGTGACGCCGGGCTGCACATGTGGTTCGATCATCTGCAACACCTCGGCGGCAAGTTGCCCGGCGATACGCATTTTCTCGATTTCCCCGGAGGATTTGATACTGACAGGCATGAAAGGGGGAATCAGGCCGGACAGGCGGAATTTGTTGTCATAGCCGCGGTATGGTATAAAGCGCGCGCTGTTTTAGCAAACTAATGACACACGCACATCAAAAACCATCTATTGGGTGCCAAGTGTCTTGATAAACAGGATTTTTTTCGTGTGGGCAAGGAAAACCCGCGCACGGGACCGGAGTTTACGTACAGGTAAATGAGGGTTCGGGCTCGGGGCTGACGCGGCCATCGCGGAAAAAGTCGTTTATTAAAGATGCCTGGTTGGTAGACGGGGTGTGCGGAGGCTTAACCCTAACTGGAGAATACAACATGTCAAACGTCACCATGCGTGAAATGCTGGAGGCCGGGGTTCACTTCGGGCATCAGACCCGTTTCTGGAATCCGAAAATGGCCCCCTATCTGTTCGGTCAACGCAACAAGATCCATATCATCAACCTGGAAAAGACCCTGCCGATGTACAACGACGCGGTCAACTTCGTCAGCAAGCTGGCCTCGCGCAAGGGCAAGATCCTGTTTGTCGGCACCAAGCGCTCTGCCCAGGGCATCATCCGTGAAGAAGCGGAGCGTTGCGGAATGCCATACGTCAACCGGCGCTGGCTCGGCGGTCTGCTGACCAACTACAAGACGGTGCGCCAGTCCATCAACCGGTTGAAAGAACTCGAGAGTATGGACGAGTCCGGCGGTACCGCTCACATGAGCAAGAAAGAACTCCTGACGCACACGCGCGAAAAGGAAAAACTGGAACGCAGCATTTCCGGTATCAAAAATATGCCCGGCATCCCGGATGCGCTGTTCATCATCGATGTCGGATTCGAATACATTGCCGTCAACGAGGCCAAGAAGCTCGGTATCCCCGTTGTCGCGGTTGTCGACAGCAACAACAGTCCCGATGACGTCGATTATGTCATCCCGGGAAATGACGACGCCATCCGCTCCATTCGCCTGTATGCGCGGGGCATTGCCGAGGCCATCATGAATGGCAAACAGTCGGTTGCCCATATCGCCGACGAGGGTAACGCGGACGATTTTGTCGAACTGGACGAGGGCGGCGATCCCGTGGTCAAGAAAGGCGCCGGCAAGGTGGAAGTCAAGAAGAAGACGGCCAAGAAACGCGCCACCAAGAAGAAAACTGCCGCTGCGGCCCCGGTCAAGGCGCCCGCCGCGGAGCCCGGTGACGAGGCCGCCAAAACCGTGAAGAAGACCGCGAAAAAGACCGCGAAAAAGAAAACCGCGGTCAAGAAGAAGGTCGCCAAGAAGAAAACCACTGCCAAAAAAGCTGATTCGGGCGAGGCGGCCGTGGACAGCGACAAGAGCGAGGAATAACCACGATGCAAATTACAGCACAAATGGTCAAGGAGCTGCGCGAACGCACCGGCGCCGGCATGATGGATTGCAAGAAGGCCCTGGCCGAGGCCAAGGGTGACATGGAAGTGGCAATCGAGGAGATGCGTAAATCCGGCGTTGCCAAGGCCGCCAAGAAATCAGGCCGCATTGCCGCCGAAGGCGTCATCGCCATTCGTATCTTCGACAATGGCGATGCGGTAATGCTGGAGGTGAACTGCGAAACCGATTTCGTCGCCAAAGACGAAAACTTTCTGGCCTTCGTCGAGGCCACGGTCGACTGTATCAACACGGAACGACCGGCCGAGGTCGAGGATCTGCTGGGCAAGACGCTTGCCAGCGGCACCAGCGTCGAACAGGCCTGCCAGGAACTGGTTTCCAAGATCGGCGAGAAGGTCAGCGTGCGCCGGTTCATCGTGACCCGTAGCGAAGACGGAGTGCTGGGTATGTACCTGCATGGCAAGCGCATCGGCGTCCTCGTGGATCTCAAGGGCGGCGACGAAACACTGGCCCGCGAAGTGGCCATGCATATCGCTGGCACGCCGACACCTCCCGTCTGCATTCACTCCGATGATATACCGCAGGATCTGCTCGACAAGGAAAAAGAGATCTTCATGGCGCAGGCCGCCGAGAGCGGCAAGCCCGCGGACATCATTGAAAAGATGGTGAACGGCAAGCTCAACAAGTATAAAAAGGAGATCTCGCTGGTCGATCAGCCTTTCGTCAAGGATCCGGACCAGACCATCGGCAAACTGCTGAAGGATGCCGGCGCCGAAATCAGCAACTTTTACCGGTTCCAGGTCGGCGAAGGCATGGAAAAACGCAGTGATAACTTCGCCGAGGAAGTCATGGCCCAGGCCAGGGGAGAGTAAACACCTTGGACAAAGCCGCAGGGAACCTCAGATTTAAAAGAATACTTCTGAAACTCAGCGGCGAGGCGTTGATGGGCAACGCCGAATACGGCATCGACCCCGTGGTCATTGATCGCATCGCCGGAGAGGTCAGCGAACTGACCGCCGCCGGCGCCGAGATCGCCATCGTCATCGGCGGCGGCAATATCTTTCGTGGCGCCGGACTCGCGGCGGCCGGCATCGACCGGGTCACCGCCGATCACATGGGCATGATGGCGACGGTCATGAATGCCCTGGCCATCCAGGATGCCCTGGAACGACACGGACTGCACGCGCGCGTGATGTCGGCC
>JBFGPT010000117.1:0-5617 GCA_041564575.1 Gammaproteobacteria bacterium
CCGTGCTCAGATTGATATTCGCCAGCGGGTCGAGCTGGTGCGCGTCAAAACCGGCCGAGATGATGATGGTGTCGGGTTTGAACGCCTCGATCTTCGGCAGGACCTTTTCCATGAAGGCCTGTTCGTATTCCCGGTCGCCGGCCCCGGCGAACATGGGGCAATTGAGCGTCGCGCCTTCGCCCTTGCCGATGCCGGTTTCCGAGTACGCGCCGGTACCGGGATAAAACGGGTACTGGTGGGTGCTGATATACAGCACCGTCGGGTCTTCCTCGAACAAATGCTGGGTGCCGTTGCCGTGGTGCACGTCCCAGTCGAGGATCAGGATCTTTTCCAGGCCGTGCTGCTGTTGCAGGTAGCGCGCCAGGATGGCGACGTTGTTGAACAGGCAAAAGCCCAGTGCCATGCCGTGTTCGGCATGGTGTCCGGGCGGGCGCAGCAAGGCGAAACCGTTGTCGATACTGCCCTCCATGAGCTTGTCGGCCATGACCAGCGCGCCGCCGGCGGCGAGCAGGGCGATGTCGTAGGACTCGCGGCTGACCATGACATCCATGGAATCGAGGAAGGCGCTGCCGGCGCGGCAGGTACGCTCGGCGCGCTGGATGTAATCCTCGTCGTGCAACAGGCGTATCCAGTCGCGCTCGGCGGGTGCGGGCTGTAATTGTTTGAGGCCGCCGAACCAGGCTTGCTGTTTCAGGTGATCCATGCTGACCACCAGCCGCTGGCTGCATTCCGGGTGACCGGGCCCGGTGTCGTGTTTCAGGAATGCGGGGTCATAGAGAAAACCGGTCGCCATTTGCCTGCCTCATTCAGCGTGTTACATTGCGTTGATTCATCATGTAAAAGCAAACCCTTATTAATGTCAAACAAGGAAATCCGTCCTTTCGGTACCTGGCAATCGCCCGTGACCAGCGATCTGATCGTCGCCGGCAGCATCGGCCTGGGTGAGATCCAGTTGCACGGCGGCCGGATTTACTGGATCGAGATGCGCCCGGAAGAAAAGGGCCGCTACGTGGTCGTCGAATGTTCAGCGCAAGGCGAAACCCGCGACGTCAGCGACCCCGCGCTCAATGCGCGCACGCGCGTGCATGAATACGGCGGCGGTTCCTATCGGGTTGACGGTGATGCCCTGTACCTGACCCATTTCGCCGATCAACGCCTGTACCGGCAGACCGTGGCGGGCGCTGCCGCGCCGCTGACGCCGGGCGACGAGGATTGCCGTTTTGCCGATTTCGTCGTGGATGTGCCGCGCGCGCGCCTGATCAGCGTCATGGAACTGCATCACCCGGATTTCGAGGAGGCCACCAATACGCTGGTGGCGATCACTTTGAACGACAGCGCGCCGTCCATCGAAACGCTGGTCTCGGGCGCGGATTTCTATTCGAACCCGCGCCTCAGTCCCGATGGTACACAATTATGCTGGTTGTGCTGGCATCACCCGCACATGCCCTGGGACGCGACGGAATTGTGGCTGGCGGATATCGGTGCCGATGGCGGTCTGCAAAACGCACGCTGTGTCGCCGGTGGCGCGGACGAATCGATCTTCCAGCCGGAATGGTCACCCGACGGGCGTTTGTATTTCGTCTCCGATTGCAACAACTGGTGGAACCTGTACCGCCTGACGGGGCAGGGCAGCGAGTGCCTGTTGCGGATGCCGGCGGAATTCGGCGTTGCCCAGTGGTCGTTCCGTGAATCCTGCTATGCCTTTCGCGACGCCTCGCAAATCATCTGCACCTGGTCGCAGGCGGGTGTCAGCCATCTCGGCAGCCTGGATACGCACAGCGGCGAATTGACGCCCTTCGATCTGCCGTACACCGATTTCGAGTCGGTGCAGGCCGATGCCGATCAGGCGGTATTCCTCGCGGCCTCGCCGCGTCTCTTTCCTGAGATCGTGCGGCTTGATCTCGATACGCAGGCTGTCGAGGTACTCAGGCGTTCGTCTAATATCGTGCTGGACCCGGCGGGGATCGCCGAGGGCGAATCCGTCGAGTTTCCGACCAGTCATGGGCAAACGGCGTACGCGTTTTTTTATCCGCCCGTGAACCCGGCCTATGCCGCGCCGGCAGAGGAACGACCGCCGATGCTGGTGTGCAGTCACGGTGGCCCGACCGGCATGGCGCGTAACGGCCTGAAACTGCTGTACCAGTATTTCACCAGCCGCGGCATTGCCGTGCTCGACGTCAATTACGGCGGCAGCAGCGGTTACGGGCGCGATTACCGCCAGCGCCTGAACGGCAACTGGGGCGTGGTCGACGTCGAGGACTGCGTTTACGCCGCACGTTACCTGGTTGAACAAAGCCGCGCCGATGGCGAGCGCCTGGCAATACGCGGCAGCAGCGCCGGCGGGTTTACCACGCTGGCAGCGCTGACCTTTCACGGTGTCTTTCGCGCCGGGGCGAGCCGCTACGGCGTCAGCGATCTCGAGGCGCTGACACAGGACACGCACAAGTTCGAATCGCGTTACCTGGACGGCCTCATCGGTCCCTACCCGGAACAAGCCGACCTGTATCGCTCACGCTCGCCGATCCATGCCCTCAACGGCCTGTCCTGCCCGGTGATCTTCCTGCAGGGCCTGGAGGACAAGATCGTGCTGCCGGATCAATCGGAGCGCATGGTCGAGGCACTGCGCAACAAGGGTATCCCGGTCGCCTACCTGCCGTTCGCGGGCGAGCAACACGGTTTCCGGCAAGCGGACAACATCAAGCGCGCGCTGGACGCGGAATTTTATTTCTTCGCGCGGGTATTCGGTTTCGAACCCGCCGATGCCATCGAGCCGGTGCCCATCGACAATGGTTGATACGCTGGACAAGGCAGACCGGGTAAAAGCGCGGGCCCGCATGACTGCTTATGCATCCAACACGCGGGCCGGCGCCGCGCCGTCCATGCGCGCGGCGCCCGGTTGGGCAGAGAAGATCAATCGCCTGCTGCGGGATCACTATTGCTTTACCGCCCTGAAGTATTCCGGGCCGGGCGTGTTGTTCCGCGGTATGAGCAGCGGCCTAGCCGACGCATTGCGCAATGGCCGGTTTGGCCGCTATGCCGATGACAAACCGCACGCCGAACTGGAACAGGAACTGGATGTGTTGTTTGTCTCGCATGATCTGTCTGATGCGCTGTCCTGCGCGCGGCTGTGGGAATCCGTTGATGACGCAGGCATCCTCGTCATCGATGCGGCGTATTTCAACGCCGAATATGACTGGCGCAACGCGGCGATGATGAACTTCGCCGAGCCGGGCGTGGTGTTCAACTACCCGTTGCTGTGCGAGGCGATCGAGGCCCGGCAGGTGCAAACGTTATACGTCAATACGACGACCGCGGCGCGCCTGCGCGCGCTTGCGCTGGATTCCGCTGCACTCCGGATAGTTGCGATTGAAGACGACGACCGGGCGTGCATGGAACAGGCGATTCGTGCGGACCTCGCGCTACACGATATGCGCGCGGCCGTGCCGGTGCCGGCGGACACCTGGCCGGGGCAGGCGCGATGAGCCGGGTGATTCGTTTACGCGGTGAAACGGCGTCGCTCAGCGCCATCGGCCTGGGCGCCATGCCGCTGTCCTTGCAGGGGCGGCCTGACGAGGCGACCGCCATGCGGGTGATCCGGACCTACCTTGAGGGCGGCGGCAATTTCATCGACACCGCCAATGTCTATTGCAGCAACGAGCATGAACTCGGGCATAACGAGAATCTGATCCACCGTGCCGTGAAGTCCAGCGGTCGCGATGACGTGTATATCGCGACCAAGGGCGGACTGCGCATGCACGGAGACAACTGGACGGTGGACGCCAGTCCCGCCTGGCTGCGCATGAGTTGCGAACAAAGCCTGATGAACCTGAACAGCGCCTGCATCTTTCTTTACCAGTTACATGCCCCGGACCCGGACATCGATATCCTGGAATCGGTCGGTGAACTGATGCGCATGCAGGCCGAGGGCATGATCCGGCACATCGGCCTGTCGAACGTCACCCGCCAGCAACTGCGGCGCGTGGTGGAGATGACGGACATCCTGGCGGTGCAAAATTGCTGCAACCTGTTCGACCGCGCGGACGTTGATTCGGGTCTGCTGGAGATGTGCCGCGAACAGCAAATCGTGTTTATCGCGCACAGCCCGGTAGGCGGGCATTACGACCATGCCCGCTTGATGCAAAACACGGTGTTACGCGAGATCGCGGAGAAGTTTGATTCTACGGCGTACTGTGTCGCGCTGGCCTGGTTGCTGAATCAGGGTGAACACGTCCTGGCGATCCCGGGCGCGTCAAGGCCCGACAGCATTCGCAACAGCCTGTCGGCGCTGGACATCAATCTCGACGCGGAGGACCTGGCGCAGCTGGATCAACTTGGCGCCTGAGCGTATGTCGTGATCAGCCGAGGCGCTTGATGATCGCGTCGGTATATTCCCGGGTGGTGGCGCTGCCGCCCAGGTCACGGGTGCGGATATTGTCCTCCCGCATCACTGCCTTGATGGTGTCGCGCAGGCGCTCGGCCTTTTCCAGTTGATCGACGTGTTCCAGCATCATGGCCGCGGCCAGCAGCAGGGACGTGGGATTGGCGACGCCCTTGCCGGCGATGTCGGGCGCGGTACCGTGTACGGCTTCGAAGATCGCGGCATCCTTGCCAATATTGCCGCCGGGCGCGAGACCGAGACCGCCAACCAGGCCGGCAATTTCGTCCGAGAGAATATCGCCGAACATGTTGGTGGTCAGGAGCACGTCGAACTGGTTGGGATTGGTTACCAGTTGCATGGCCGTGTTATCGACGATGCGATCATCAATCTCCAGTTGTCCCGCGTATTTCTTGCCGACGTCCAGAGCCGTTTCCAGGAACAGGCCGGTCAGGGCTTTCAGGATATTCGCCTTGTGTACGATGGTGACCTTCTTGCGGCCGTGCTTGACGGCATAGTCGAAGGTGAACTCGGCGATGCGCCGGCAACCGGAACGGGTGATTATACCCGAAGCCTCGGCAACGGCCCTGGGATCGCCGTCTATAGGGATGTAATGTTCAACACCGACGTACAGGCCCTCGGTGTTTTCACGCACCAGGATCAAATCGATGTTGTCATAGCTGCGCCGGCTGTGCAGGTAGGTCTTGGCCGGCCGCACGTTGGCATACAGTGAAAACTCCTCGCGCAAACGGACGTTGGCGGATCGAAAACCCTTGCCAATCGGCGTTTCCAGCGGGGCCTTGAGTGCCAGTTGGGTGCTTTTGATATCGGCCAGCATCTCGGCCGGCAATGGATCACCGGACTCCTCGAAGGCGCTCATGCCGGCCTTGAACCGGTGCCACTCAAAATTGGTGCCGAGGGCGTCGAGCACCTCCAGCGTGGCATCGAGAATTTCCGGGCCGATGCCGTCGCCCTCTATCAGGGTTGCGGGTGTTTTTTTAATGGTGGCTTCCTTATGGGTTGGTTAACGACTATGGCTTGAATCCCGCCAGGCCCCGGGGCTTACAGGCTGGATTCAAATTCGATGTCCGGATGCTTGACGGTCTGCAAGGATTCCTGGATCTTTTCCTGCGGCACGATCAAATCGTTCAGTATCTTGGTGGTTTCCATGAGGATGATGTCACTCAACTCGTCCTCTTCTTCGTCGTCATTGCCAGTGCTGTGCCCGGTGTCCCCGGCGTC
>JBFGPT010000118.1:0-5594 GCA_041564575.1 Gammaproteobacteria bacterium
CAATGCCCCGGTTGCCGGACCTGGAGTTCGGTCAAGCCGGTTTTCGGTATCGAGGGTGAGTAAGCGCAACTCACGGTAACGCACCCCCGACCAGGTTTCATGAGCAGTCAGCAACGCAGCAGCCCGCTTCATCCCGCGATCCCGCCGCGTCCGGATCAGCGTTACTACTGGGGGCGCCTGTACGGCAGCAGCAAGGCGCTGGCGATCACGCGGGCAGCCGAGGATTCCGGGCGGCCGTTGATCGTGCTGACCACCGATACGCTCTCGGCCAACCGCCTGCTGGACGAGATCCGGTTTTATCTGCATCCGGCTCATCCGATAGATGTACTGTCTTTCCCCGACTGGGAGACCCTGCCTTACGATTTTTACTCGCCCTATCAGGACATCATCTCGGAACGCCTGGCGACGCTGGTACAACTGACCCGGGGTCGACGCCAGGTGTTGGTGGTGCCGGTGACCACCGTCATGTATCGCCTGCTGCCGCAGGACTACCTGTCTGCGCACAGCCTGTTGTTGCAGACCGGGCAGCAATTATCGCTGGACGAATTCCGCCGCTGCTTGAAAGACAGCGGATATAACATCACGCACCAGGTGATCGAACACGGCGAGGCGGCGATTCGCGGGTCCTTGCTGGATATCTACCCGATGGGTGCACGCAATCCGTATCGCATCGATCTGTTCGATGATGAAATCGATTCCATCCGTGAATTCGATCCGGAAACTCAACGTTCCATCAACAAGGTTGAAAAAATACAGATTTTGCCCGCGCGCGAGGTCGCCCTGACGGATGCCGGTATCGCCTGCTTCCGCAGCGCCTGGCGGTCCCGGTTCGAGGGCAATCCGAACGACTGTCCCTTGTACCGTGATGTCAGCCAGGGACTGGCGCCCAGCGGCATTGAATACTACCTGCCGCTGTTTTTTCAGGAGACCGGCAGCCTGTTCGATTACCTGCCGGAAGATACCCTGGTCATACTGGATGAAACCGTTCAGGACGCAATGGACAGTTTCTGGGGCGAGATCCGGGAACGTTATGAAGCCTACCGGCACGATCCGGAACGGCCGGTACTGAAACCGGAAGAACTGTTTTTCGAACCCGCCGATCTCAACCGGCGTATCAAACCCTTCACCAGGATCCACGTCAGTCATATGGAGCAGCCCGGGGACAATGGTGTGTTTAACTACGCCACGGCCAGTCCGATGCGCTTCTCCATAGACGCGCGGGCCAGGCAGCCACTGGCGGCATTCGATCAATTTCTCAAAGGTTTCAGTGGCCGTACTCTGATCGCGGCGGAAACGCCCGGGCGGCGTGAGACCCTGCTGGAACTGTTCCGCAAGCACGGCCTGAATCCGGTTATCGTTGACAACTGGGTCGCCTTTCTCGATACCGATGTTAAATTTGGCCTGACGGTGGCGACCCTGGAACAGGGGACGCGGATTGACGATCCCGGTGTCGCGCTGGTGACGGAATCCCAGTTATTCGGTGAACGTGTCATGCAACGGCGGTTGCGCAAGCGCAGGCAACAGGATACCGATGCCATCGTTCGTAACCTGACCGAACTCAGCCCGGGTGCGCCCGTGGTGCATGAAGATCACGGCGTCGGCCGCTACCGCGGGCTCGTGATGCTGGAGGCCGGAGGCATCCCTGCTGAATACATCATGCTCGAGTATGACGGCGGCGACAAACTTTATGTGCCGGTATCTGCGCTGGACCTGATCAGTCGCTACACGGGCGTCGATCCCGAGCACGCGCCACTGCATCGTCTCGGCAGCGGTCAGTGGGACAGGGCCCGGCGCAGGGCGGCCGAGCGGGTCTTCGATGTTGCGGCGGAATTGCTCGATGTCCAGGCCAGGCGGGCTGCACGCCAGGGGTTCGAGTTTGACATGGACGTGGATGCCTACCGGAGTTTTATCCAGGGGTTTCCGTTTGAGGAGACCCCGGACCAGGCCGATGCCATCGAGGCGGTCATCGAAGACATGCGCGCCACCCGGCCGATGGATCGCCTCATCTGCGGCGATGCCGGCTTCGGCAAGACCGAGGTTGCATTGCGTGCCGCGTTTATCGCCGTTGAGAACGGCAAGCAAGTGACCTTGCTGGTGCCCACGACCCTGCTTGCCCAGCAGCATTACCAGAATTTCAAGGATCGCTTCGCCGACTGGCCGGTGAAGGTGGAATTGCTGTCGCGGTTTCGCAGCAGCAAGGAGCAGACGGCGGTCACCGAAGGTTTGAAAGCCGGTTCGATCGATATCGTTATCGGTACGCACAAGCTTATCCAGGGAAATATCGAATACGCCCGCCTTGGTCTGGTGATTATCGACGAGGAGCATCGTTTTGGCGTGCGGCAAAAAGAAAAACTCAAGGCCCTGCGCTCGGAAATTGACGTGCTGACCCTGACCGCGACGCCGATCCCGAGAACGCTGAACATGGCCCTGTCGGACATTCGCGAATTGTCGATTATCTCGACACCGCCCTCGCGGCGTCTCGCGGTCAAGACCTTTGTCCGTGAATGGAACGAGGTATTGCTGAGGGAGGCCATCCAGCGCGAGATCAAGCGCGGCGGCCAGGTGTTTTTCGTGCACAACCGGGTCGAGAGTATCAAAGAGGCCGCGGAAAAGATCCGGCATTTGATGCCGGAGGCACGCGTCAAGGTCGCGCACGGGCAGATGCCCGAAAGGGAACTTGAGCAGGTCATGCTGGATTTTTATCACCGCCGCTTCAACATTCTGGTGTGTACCACTATCATCGAGACGGGTATCGACGTACCGAGCGCCAATACCATGATTATCGACCGTGCTGATCGGTTCGGCCTGGCGCAGTTGTACCAGTTGCGCGGCCGTGTCGGACGTTCCCATCACCGCGCCTATGCCTACCTGATCGTGCCGCCGCGCAAGGCCATAACGGCCGATGCCGTGAAAAGGCTGGAGGCGATCGAATCACTGGAAGACCTGGGCATCGGTTTTACCCTGGCCACGCACGATCTCGAGATCCGCGGTTCCGGTGAAATACTCGGCGAGGAACAGAGTGGCCATATCCAGGAAATCGGTTATGGCATGTATATGAACCTGCTGGAACGGGCGGTGCGATCGCTCAAGTCCGGCCGCCAGCCGGCGCTGGAACGTCCGTTCCAGCACGGTACGGAAATCAATCTGCATGTGCCGGCGCTGATCCCGGAAGATTACCTGCCCGATGTGCATAACCGGCTGATCCTGTACAAGCGGATCGCAAGCGCGGCCTCTGAAGACGAACTGGACGATCTGCGCAGCGAAATGATAGACCGCTTTGGCCTGTTGCCGGAGGCCATCATTAATCTATTCAGCATCACCGCGCTCAAGATCAAGGCCGCGCCTATCGGCATCAGGAAGATCGATCTGGGCGGCGAGGGCGGTCGCCTGGTATTTCATGAACAGACGAATTTCAATCCGGAGAACATAATTCGCCTGATCCAGGCACGGCCCGCCGAGTTTCGACTGGATGGCCAGGACAAGCTGCGCATCACCCGCAAATTACCGGACTTGCAACAGCGATTTGATGTTTTACAGGAATTACTTGACCATATGCGGATACAAGATGCTGCCTGACTTCACCGACAAGCGACCCGTGTTGCGCAAGATCCTCCTGTCTCTGGTTCTGACGCTGTTTTCCAGCAACGTTTTTGCCGTCTGGTACCGCGTGGAAATCATTGTCTTCGAAAATTTATACGCCGACGGCGATGGCGAGACCTGGGACAAGGCGCCGGGCCTGCCGGTCAAGGACCGACTGGTCACGGTCAGCGAAGACGCGGATTCCGTCTCGGGTTCATCATACCTGGCGATAGCGCCGGGGACTCACCGGCTCGCCGGAATATACGCCGCACTCAAAAGCTCAAGGCAGTATCGCCCGATACTGCACATGGCCTGGCAGCAACCCGGCCTCGGGGCCTCGCGGGCGCACAATGTACAGGTCCGCAAGGAAGAGGGCATGGCCAGCGAGGACGGTCTCGAGGTGCCGATGATTCGGCTCGACGGTGTGGTCAAGGTTCGCAGCACCAGGCTCTTGCACGTGGATGTGGACCTGGCCTGGTTTTTCCAGCCGGTGCCTGAAACCTACCTGATGTACGGGGCGGGCCCGGGACAGGCAGGTGAGGTTTACCGCTACAGCCGTATCAGCGAGTCGCGCAAGATAAAACTGAACGAGGTGCATTATTTTGATCACCCCTTGTTCGGCGCCCTGATCCAGGTCAGCCGATTGAGCACGGAATGAAGGCAGACGCCGGCCCGAGTTGACTCTGCCGGGCCGTTCGACTAACTTGTTGTCAGTAATAACAGCGCCGATTTGAAAATCAGCTTGCGGGCGCTCAAAAAATACCGCTAAAGAGAGACCTGCTTTAGCCCAAGCTGATGCGGGTTTTTTTATGTCTTCAGTCAGGCAGTTACCCCGCATCGCAGGACCCAGGTCTCCGCCAGGCAGGAGTACACCGTTCATGAGCAAGAGTGACAAGCACGATCTTCGGCGTAACACCCGGGCCATTCGCGCCGGTATCAGCCGCAGCCCCGAGGGTGAACACTCGGAGCCGATCTTTTCCACCTCGAGTTTCGTCTTCGAAAGCGCCGAGCAGGCAGCCGCGCGCTTCAGCGGCGATGAACCCGGCAACATCTATTCCCGCTTCACCAACCCCACGGTGCGCATGTTCGAGCAGCGCCTGGCGGCAATGGAAGGCGGCGAGCGCGGTATCGCGACATCCTCCGGGATGAGTGCCATCCTCAGCACCTGCCTGGGCCTGCTGCAAGGCGGCGATCATATCGTTGCCTCGCGCAGTATTTTCGGTACTACCGTCAGCCTGTTCGGCAACATCTTTCCGAAATTCGGCATCGAGACGAGCTTCGTGCCGCTGACCGATTATGAGGCCTGGGCGGCGGCGATCACCCCGGCCACGCGCCTGTTGTTCCTGGAAACACCCTCAAATCCCCTGACCGAGATAGCCGATATCCGGCGGTTGGCCGATATCGCCCATGCCCATGACTGCCTGCTGGTGGTGGACAACTGCTTTTGCACCCCCTGCCTGCAACAACCGTTTCCACTGGGCGCCGACCTGGTCATCCATTCGGCCACCAAGTACCTGGACGGGCAGGGCCGCTGCATCGGTGGTGCCGTGATTGGCAGCGAGGAATTGCTCGGCGAGGACGTTTTCGGATTCCTGCGGACCGCCGGCACCAGCATGAGCCCGTTCAATGCCTGGGTATTCCTTAAGGGACTGGAAACCCTGGACATCCGCATGCGCGCCCACTGCGAGAATGCCCGGGTCATGGCGGACTGGCTGCAGGCGCAGCCCGGTATCGAGCGGGTGCATTACCCCGGTCTGGCATCACATCCGCAACATGCCCTGGCCACCAGCCAGCAGTCCGGTTTTGGCGGCATCATCAGTTTCGAGGTGGCGGGCGGACAGGCCGGTGCCTGGCAACTGATCAACGACACAACGATCTTTTCCATCACGGCCAACCTGGGCGATACCAAAAGCACCATCACCCATCCGGCGACGACCACCCATCACAAGCTGACGGATGAGCAACGCGCCGAGGCCGGGATCACCCCGGGACTGGTAAGGATATCGGTGGGTCTG
>JBFGPT010000119.1:0-5591 GCA_041564575.1 Gammaproteobacteria bacterium
GAGTTCCTGCGCTTTTTGTGGCGGCGCTTTGTCGAGCAGAACGGGTTACAGACAGCTTCCTCGCTGGCCTACACCACGCTGTTGTCACTGGTGCCCCTGTTGACCGTGATGTTCGGGTTTCTCGGGGGACTGCCGGTCTTCAAGGAGTTCAGCAGCGAAATCCAGGCGTTCATGTTCGACAATTTCGTGCCGTCTCTGAGTGATTCTGTGCAGGATTACCTGCTTAAATTTTCCTCCAAGGCGGCGCAACTGACCTTTACCGGTACGGTCGTGCTGGTGTTGATTGCGCTGATGTTGATGGCGACCATCGACAATGCCCTGAACCGGATCTGGCATGTGAAATCCCGGCGCAATCCACTGGCCCGTTTTCTGGTCTACTGGGCGGTCCTCAGTCTCGGCCCCTTGCTGGTCGGTATCGGTATCGCCTCGACGTCCTATTTGCTGTCATTGCCGGCCCTGGATACGGTCTATGCCACCTTCGGGCTCAAGGCCAGGTTGCTCGGGCTGGCGCCGTTCATCACGACGACGTTTGCCTTTACGCTGCTGTACGTGCTGGTGCCGAACTGCTTCGTCTATAAACGCTATGCCCTGGCCGGCGGGGTCATAGCCGCCGCATTGTTTGAAATCGCGAAATACGGTTTCGGAATTTATGTCCGCGCCATGCCTTCCTACCAGGTCATCTACGGTGCCATCGCGGTGATCCCGATCTTTCTGCTGTGGATCTACCTGTCCTGGGTGATCCTGATCCTGGGGGCCCATATAACCTTCTGTCTGTCCAATTTCGATCTGCTCGACTTCGATGAGCGAGGCCATGAAGGCTGGGACTTTACGGACGTCTACCGGATCATCGGATTGCTGTGGCGGGCACAGAAAAAAGGTGAATCCGTATCGATTCCGCAAATGAAGAAAAGCGGTATCAGGCTTTCGCAACATCGTATCAGCGATATCCTGGATATCCTCCAGAGGGGACGCTGGGTCTATCGAAGCTCCGGTGGCGAGTACCTGCTGAGCCGGGACCTGGACGATGTTTCGGTGGCGGAATTGCACGCCCAGATCCCGCACAAACTGTTCCGCAAGAAAAAACTGAACGAACGCAATCCCTGGGAGGCGTCATTGAAACCCGTCTTCGAACAATACAAGACCACGACCGATGCGGCGCTGGCGGTCAGACTCGGGGAGTTGTTGAGGAGTGTCGAGCTTAAGTAATCCCGGCTGCTAGCCGTACTGCACTCTGAAGTATTCAAACAGCGAGGTTGATTCCTTCATATCGGTCGAGATCAGCCGTTTCAGTTGATCATCCATCTGCAGTTCCAGCGTCTGGTCCGGTGCGTAGACGCCGCGACTGGTGATCAGCGATGCGTCGCTCTGTCCGGCTTGATCGATGAGCATGAAAGCGCGACTGAATTCAGTGTCGCCGGGCTGTTTCACGGCGACCGGCCTGGCGCTGGTGCTGATGGTCTGGATGCCCATCTTGTAGACCCGGGACTGGGTAATCATCAGCCAGCGGATCACGCCCAGCAGCCATTGTTTGCCGCCTTCCTTGTTCCTGGTATGTATGCCGACCAGGTCACCGACCCGTACCGGGTTGCCGGGCTTGAGGTTTTTGACTACGGCGAATCCACCGGCACCCTGATCCACCAGTTCCCATTCCTCCTCGGTATAAAAAAACTGGTGTGAACCCGAGGTGTTCATGACATCGATTTCACCCTCGTGGCCATTGCCCTGGTCATCGTTGGCGGTGAAATGTTGTTTGCCGTTCATGTGATAAAAGGTGGAATTCAGGCCATGTGTCAGCTTGACATTCCCCTTGCCCGGCTTGCGCGGGAAGTAACGCTTGGGCGGCAGTCCCCAGGAACGCGCCAGTTGCTCCAGCAATGACTTGGCGGTGTAGGAGGTCAGCACCACGTCCTTGTCCAGCGCTTTACCGGCTCTGGAGAGGTCCAGTTGCTTGAGGACATAATCATGCAGTTTGCCGGCATTCAGCATGCGGATCTCGCGATTGGCCGCCAGCTCCTTGTTGAACTTGGAGTAGGGCACGGGCGCAATATCATTTTTCAGATCGACGATAAAATAGCCGCTGGGATTCCTGACCTCCTCGAACGAACCGATTTTACTGTCATCGGCCCATATTTTAAGCTGCGTGTAGACCTCCCACACGGCGCCGAAGGGCAGATGATGCGGATCGACCATGGAGGTCAGGACGATGCGCTTGTAGGCGTGTTCGATGGTTGATTTTTCCTTGTTCCGGTCCTCGCTGATCTCCTCGACAACGGTATTCTGCTGGTTGATGCCTTCGGCGAATTCATAAAGAAAATTAATCTCCTTCCAGACGTGTCGCGGTACCGGCGAGTATTCCAGGTAGCTGAAGATCAACACATGCGACAGGTAATTCATGGCCATCATGATGGCATCCAACGGCGGTTTGCTCTGTTTCCACAGGGTCTTTTTTTTCAGCGTTTCTTCAATGGCGATGCGGCACGAGCGGCTGAGGGCGGCAGCCAGCTGCTTCATGGGCAGTGACTGTTTCTGCATGGTCTCGATGCTTTGCAGGGTATGCTGTGCGCCCATGCGTACCTGAGATTCGAGGTAGTAGCGATACGGACGGTTGTACAGACTGATCAGCTCGATGCGATCAGAGGGTTTGATGCCCTGCTGGTTGCTGCCCTTGAGTGCCTCGAGCAGCAATTTCGATGTGCGATCGAAATCGACATAAGGCAGGGAATCGAGCCATTCCTCGATAACCATGGGACGGGTGTCGACCACCATGCCGCCGTCACTGCCCTTGCGCATGGGTATGCTGTTTGCCTGATCATTCATACTACTGTAATCCTGATTACGATCTCTCTTATAATTATCCAGTGCCCGATATAACGGCTGATCCGTCAGGGGCTTGACCGGGACTGTAACTACAAAGTTTAGAGGAAATCGGACAAATTTATAAGCACAGTGGGGATTTACATTAATAATCTTCGCTGCCACGGTTGCCGGAATGGAAGATACGACGGAAGAAAAGAGTGCCAGAAATTACCTTGTCTCCGGCCGGGTGCAGGGGGTCTGTTACCGCATGGCCACCGTGGAGCAGGCACGTCGGCTGGGCCTGACGGGCTGGGTCAGGAACCTGGCCGATGGCCGGGTGGAAGTCTATGCCTGCGGGTCGCGGGCGGCGCTGGACACACTGCAGGCCTGGTTACACCAGGGACCGCCCATGGCGCGGGTGGACAGTGTCGGGGTCTCGGACAGCAAGCCGGACAAGCTGCAGGAATTCAGCATCCGGCATTGAACGGCGTACTTATCCCGCAAGCTCCGCGTTGATTTTTTCGCGTAGGGACGCCACCACCGCGCCGATTTCGAGATCCTGCTGGTCCTCGTCGCGGCGCCCCTTGTATTCGATGGTGCCGGCGTCCAGCCCGCGTTCACTGAAAGTGAGCCGATGCGGGATACCGAGCAGTTCCGCGTCGGCGAACATGACCCCGGGCCGTTCCCGGCGGTCGTCCAGCAATACCTCGATGCCGGCCGCCAGTAAATCTTCGTAGAGTTTTTCCACCGCCTCGCGCAGGCGCTGCGACTTGTGCATATTGATCGGTACCAGCACCAGTTGGAACGGCGCGATGGCCGTGGGCCAGATGATGCCGCGCTCATCGTGATTCTGTTCAATCGCGGCCGCCACCACGCGCGACACCCCGATGCCGTAACAGCCCATGATCAGGGTCTGTGCCGTGCCGTGCTCGTCCAGGCAACTGGCCTTCATCGCCGCACTGTACTTGGTCCCCAGCTGGAAGATATGCCCGACCTCGATGCCGCGGGCGATCTCCAGCGCACCGCTGCCGTCCGGCGCCGGTTCGCCCGGCAGGACATTGCGGAGATCCGCAAGGGCCGGTTCGGCGCAATCCCGTCCCCAGTTAGCCCCGGTATGGTGTCGGCCCTCCTGGTTGGCGCCGCAAACGAAATCGGCGATTACGGCGGCACTGTGATCGGCGATGACCGGAATCGGCAGTCCAACCGGCCCGATGGAACCCGGTTCGCAACCGACGCTCTGGCGGATGCTGGCAGCGTCGGCCATCTTCAGTGGGTTGGCCACGGCCTCGAGTTTTTCCGCCTTGACCCGGTTGAGTTCATGATCGCCCCGTAACACCAGGGCGACCAGGCCGTCCGTGCCCTCGACAATCAGGGTCTTCAGGCAGCGCTCCGCCCCGACATTCAGAAACCGGCTGACTTCCTCAATGCTGTGTTGTCCGGGCGTATCCACGGTGGCCAGGGAGGCCTGGCCGTCTGGTCGTGGCGCAGCGGGCGCCGGGGCCGGGGTCATTTCCAGGTTGGCGGCAAAATCGCCGTTCTGGCTGAAGGCGATGCGGTCCTCCCCGGAATCAGCCAGCACGTGAAACTCGTGTGACAGGCTGCCGCCGATATTGCCGCTGTCGGCAAGCACGGCACGGAAGTTGAGTCCGAAGCGGGTGAAGATGCGGGTATAGGTCTGGTACATTCGCTCGTAGGTGCTGTTCAGGCAGTCCTCGCTGAGGTGGAAGGAATACGCGTCTTTCATCAGGAATTCGCGCGCCCGCATGATGCCGAAACGCGGCCGGATCTCGTCGCGAAACTTGGTCTGGATCTGGTAGAAATTGGCTGGCAGTTGCTTGTAACTGCGGATTTCCCGCCGCACCAGGTCGGTGATGATCTCCTCGTGGGTCGGGCCGAGACAGAAATCGCGTTCGTGACGGTCCTTCAGGCGCAGCAGTTCCGGGCCGTACTGGTCCCAGCGGCCCGATTCCTGCCAGAGTTCTGCCGGTTGCACCCCGGACATCAACAGTTCCCGGGCGCCGGCGCGGTCCATCTCCTCGCGCACGATATTTTCCACCTTGCGCAGCACACGCAACCCCGTCGGTAACCAGGTGTACATGCCGGCGGCCAGCATGCGGATCATGCCGGCGCGGAGCATCAGTTGGTGGCTGATGATCTCGACATCAGCCGGGGTCTCGCGCACGGTGGCGAGCAGGGTTTCGGTGGTACGCATAACAGTTTGTGGACAGTCTTGAATTTCGCCGGCTATCTTAGCCCAGACCCGGCGCCAAGGATAATCCGTATTTCGTAATGCTTTGAATGGCTTGCAGGCTTGACCTGCACCCAGAATACCAGTACTTTCACCGGCTTGGTCGATTTCGACCATAATTACTGATATTTCTTCCCCGAGAGTAGAGGCTGGTGGCTAAAACTAAAGAAAAGCTGCGTGGTGCGGAAATTTTCATTCGCGCCCTGAAAGACGAAGGCATCAAGCATATCTTCGGCTACCCGGGCGGCGCGGTGCTGCACATATATGATGAGTTGTACAAGCAGACGGATGTCGAGCATATCCTCGTGCGGCACGAACAGGGGGCGACCCATGCCGCCGATGGCTACGCCCGTTCCACCGGCAAACCCGGCGTCGTGCTGGTCACCTCGGGCCCGGGGATCACCAATTGCATTACCGGTATCGCCACCGCCTACATGGATTCAATTCCCATGGTGGTATTTTCCGGCCAGGTCCATACGCACCTGATCGGCAATGACGCCTTCCAGGAGGCCGATGCCATCGGCATCACCCGTCCGTGCGTGAAACA
>JBFGPT010000120.1:0-5572 GCA_041564575.1 Gammaproteobacteria bacterium
GGCCCGGCGTGACGTACAGCACGGGCTGGACATCACCCTGGATTATTACAAGACCCGTGAACAACAGGAATATGCATTGTCTGTCCTGCAATTCAAGCTGGATATTCTCTGGACCATGCTGGATTGCATGTGGATGGCGTATATCGAGAAGAAACCACCCTATCACAACTGCAAGTAAAGATGACTGAAACTATCGACAAAAACGCAATACCGGAAATTGCGCCGACCTTTCGCTTCCAGTGGGAAGAGGCGCAGGATTGCTACGTTGTGCTTTACCCGGAAGGCATGGTCAAACTCAGTACCAGCGCCGGTGAAATTTTGCAGCGGGTAAATGGTCATAACAGTATACAAGCGATCGTTGACATGCTGCGTGAAGCATTTCCGGGGGCAGACCTGGAAGACGACGTCATCAAATTCCTGGAGGTGGCATATGGCAATGGCTGGATCAGAAATAAAAAGTGAAATCAAACCACCCCTGTGGTTACTGGCGGAGTTGACCTATCGTTGTCCGTTGCAATGCCCGTATTGTTCGAATCCGCTCGAGATTGCGAAATACAAGGATGAACTCTCGACCGAAGACTGGGTGCGCGTCATGCAACAGGCCCGCAAGATGGGTGCGGCGCAGCTCGGTTTTTCCGGTGGCGAACCCCTGGTCAGGCAGGACCTGGAAGAACTTATCCAGGAGGCCCGCCGGCTCGGCTTCTATACCAACCTGATCACTTCCAGCGTTGGCATGGACGAGGCCCGGATCAAACGTTTCAAGGATGCCGGCCTGGATCATATCCAGATCAGCTTCCAGGCCAGTAACGAGGAGCTGAACAATTATCTCGGCGGCACCAAAAGCTTCGAACACAAGAAAGAGATGGCACGCATCGTCAAGGAATACGAGTACCCGATGGTTCTCAATATCGTCATCCACCGCAAAAACATCGATCAGATCCGCGACATCCTCGATATGACCGTTGAATTGAACGCCGATTACGTGGAACTCGCCAGCACCCAGTACTACGGCTGGTCACGCATCAATGTCGATCAACTGTTGCCGACGCGGGCACAACTGGCCAACGCCGAAAAGGTCGCCATGGAATACCAGGAACGGCTCAAGGGCAAATCCCGGATCATCTATGTCGTGCCCGATTACTTCGAAACCCGGCCAAAACCCTGCATGAACGGCTGGGGTGCAATCTTTCTGACCATCGCACCGGACGGAACCGCCCTGCCCTGTCACGAGGCCGGCCAGTTGCCGATCGAGTTTCCGAATGTCCGTGATCACAGCATCGATCATATCTGGAACGATTCCGAGGGCTTCAATCACTTCCGCGGTTTTGACTGGATGAAGGAACCGTGCCGGTCCTGCCCGGAAAAAACCAAGGACTTCGGCGGCTGCCGTTGCCAGGCCTTCATGATGACCGGTGACCCGGCCAATGCCGACCCGGTGTGCGACAAGTCACCCTATCACCAGGACCTGGTCGATGACGTCAACCGCATCGAAAAGATGGCAACATCCGGCAAGCCGGAGGAACAGCCGATACTGTTCAGGAATATGAAGAACTCGAAGGAGTTGATGGAAAAGACCCCGGCGGAGGTTTGACGCAGTTGATTGCGTGCAGTCGGGATCGGACAATCAGATTATTATTGATCAATTAACCCGCAGTTGCCTTCGCGTTCAGGCACTTTTAATTGCCCATGCGACAGCCGCGGCCTGGTGATTGGCCTTCACATCGTGCACGCGGAAATACCTGACGCCCGCCATCACACCCAGGGCGGTCGTGGCACAGGTCGATGCTACCAGGTTCTTTGGTTCTGTCTCCTCGCAGACCGAACCCATGAAGCGCTTGCGGCTGGCACCGAGTAACACCGGGAAACCGGTGTTGACGAATTCATCGAGGTCCTTCAACAACTGCAGGTTGTGTTCCGTGGTCTTGCCGAAGCCAATCCCGGGATCAAGGATGATATTGGCCGTCCGGATCCCGGCCTTGATTGCCTGCTCCGCATGTCCCAGCAGAAATTTTTTGACCTCGAAAGTGACATCATCATAGTAGGGATCATCCTGCATGGTCGCCGGAGTGCCCTGCATGTGCATCATCACGTAGGGGACGTTGCGTTCAGCCACCAGGCTGAGGATATCCGGGTCTTCCCGGCCCGCGGAGATATCGTTAATCCAGTTCGCCCCGGCTTCCAGCGCCGCTTCGGCCACTCCGGCATGTGTCGTATCGATGCTGATGGCGACCGCGCCGGGCAGGTGTTCACGGCAAGCCTGAATGATCTCGCGTACACGCTTGATCTGATCCCCGGGACTGACACGCGATGATCCCGGCCGCGAGGATTCACCGCCAATATCGATGATGCCTGCACCCTCTTTTACCATGGTCAAGGCATGGGCAACGGCTGTCTCCGTTTGCATGAATTCACCACCATCGGAGAAACTGTCAGGTGTTACATTCAGGATCCCCATGATGACCGGTGCGTTATTCTTACTCTTAGCCGTCATGCGTGCCGCTCCGCGAAGTCATCGGTGGCCCGCACCAGTGCGTCGATCATGCGCGGTTCCATGGCCAGGTGGCCTGCCCCAGGGACGATTTCGAGACTGGCCCCGGTAATAGCGCGGGAGACCAGCCAGGAAGCCTCAGGCAGGCATGTGATATCAAGTTGACCATGGACAAGATGTACGGGAACGGACGGAACCCTGTTGATGTTTTTCATAATCTGATTGTTTTCAATAAAGTACCGGTTCAGGGCGTAGTGCGTTTCAATCGAAACCTCGTCGACAATCTTGTCCTCGTCTACCCCACTGCCATTATTACCTGATTGATCGTTGCCCGAGCCGGTAAAATTCCAGGTCACGATGCGCGTACACCACTCCGACCAGGTTTTTGCCGCCTTGACGCGCACGTCCGCGTCTTCGCCGTGCAAAGCCGCATGGTACGCGCTGATCAAGTCTTCCTGTTGTGATGCCGGCATGGCTGCTTTCAGACGTTCCCATGCCTCCGGCAGGAAACGGTTGACGCCGCTCTTGATAAACCAGTCGAGATCCTGTTGCCGGGCCAGGAAGGTGCCCCTGAGTATCATGCCACTGACATGTTGTCCATGAACCTCGGCGTACAGCAAGGCCAGGCAGGCACCCCAGGATCCGCCGAACAGCAACCACTGATCAATATCGAGCCGTTGCCGCATGTTTTCCATGTCCTGTAACAGGTGCTGCGTGGTGTTGTCGGTTACTTCGCCACGCGGTTCGGATCGGTTACAGCCGCGTTGATCAAAGATAATGATCCGGTATTTATCCGGGTTGAAATACCGGCGGTGGTTCGGATTGCATCCGGAGCCGGGTCCGCCGTGCAGGAAGATCACAGGAATGCCTTGAGGACTACCCGCTTCCTCGACATACACCCGGTGCATGGATCCGGTATCCAGGTGGAAACTGTTGTACGGCTCGATCTCGGGATAGAATTCGCGTGGAGTCATACGGATCTGTGATGATCAGGGGCGATAACGCTGTTCATAAAGCATGATATCAACGCCATTTTGCAGCGGAGGTCAGGATCAGGCAAAGCAGTGTCCCTTTAAGTAACGGGAATATTTTTTATGTGATTGTTATTTCTTGCGCGTGGCCAGGTTCTAGATCTCGTTAAGAATTTCCTGGCGCTTGGTTTCGTACTCTTCGCGGGTTATCAGTTCCTTATCCCTGAGTTCGTCCAGGGTTTGCAGGCGCTCCTCGAGTGACTGCCCGCCGTTAGCGGAGCCCGAGCCGTTATTCTCTTCCATCTCCTTGCGCAGGCGCGCCATTTCCAGACGCATCTCCCGGCGTTCCCTGGCCAGTTGCGCAGCCTGTTTATCCAGCAGTCTGCGATTTTCCTCTCCTTGAGGATTCTGTTTCGCCTTGAGTTGCGCCAGATAGGACTCGGCGGCCAGTTCGACATCGATAACGAACCAGTCGCGTCGCGTCTTGTCCTGCTTCATGTTTTCAACGCCCGGCACCTTGATGATCGCCTCATTAAACGCCCCGGTGCTCGAGGTACGGCTGCCATGAGTGAGAAAATACGGCAGTTTGGCCTGGCCGCCCGGATCATAGGCCCGTTCAAAGGCCTCGTTGCGATAGCGATTGTACTCACCAATGATGATATTCAGCTTGCCATCCTTGAAAAAGGCACGGCCTGAATTAAAGGCCTTGTCTTTAAGAATTAGCAGCTTTGGATTAACGTTCTCCGTGACAAAGACGATGTCCTGATCCGGCCGGGCGCGTTTCAGCCCCTTGGCGATAAATTTCCCCAGGCGGTTGGTCTCACGAATGGAAAATACCGGTGTCGATCCTTCCTCGGTCGTCAGGTATTCCTTGTCCCAGACGATCAGGGATTCCAGCGCCACGCTGATGTCCTTTTCGTTCAGGTCCACGGGGTGGTCATTCAATCCGTATTTTTTTGTATCGAGTGCCTCGTACTTGAAATAGACATTCTTGCCGGATTGCCAGATCACATCCTCCCCGTCAAAAAAGCCTTTACCATCGTCTTCCGCCTGTACCTGCGCGGCCAGGAATAATGTGCTTAAAAACAGTATAAAGATTTGTTTTTTAATAAGTTTCATTGATTTACAAGGTTAATTTGGAGTGTATTCATTAGAATCCGGAACGATGCCAAAGTTTACATCATGACGGGCATTTCGTGGGAATTTTAGGCAAATAAAAAAAGGCCTCCGAAGAGGCCTTTTTCTGGTTTTTAAACCTGATCTTCGATTAGAAGAAGTAGGTCAGACCGATTGTAAAGGTGTCGAGTTCTTCTGCACCTGTATAAGCGGTGTTACATGCAGCACTGCTACAGTCAACATCCAGGTCCAGGTTTTCCCATACACCATAGAGGATCAGCTTGCTACCGAAGTACTGGTTGACTTCGAAACCGATACGCTCAACCTCTGAACCGGTGATACCCAGAGCTACAGACGCCGCAGCCCCCGCGGCACCATTGGCCCACTGGTCATTGTAACTGCCATACTGGAAGGCCAGTGAGGTGTCACCCGGAGCGAACCATTGCTTCTTGATACCAACCTTCAGCCACCAGGCATCGGTGCTGTCTTCAGCGCCTACAACCGTAGAGCCGTCAGCTTCTTCGTCCTGATAAGCCAGGGTACCGAAGATACCGGTCTGCGGATCCATCAGGCCCAACTGAACCTGGAGGTTTTCGGCTTCTTTATAGAAGTTGCCGTTAATACCCTGGTTGATGGCATAACCGAGGTGCAGGATGGTGTTGATACGACCCAGCGTGCCACTGTACTTGGCGGCGATGTCATAGACGTCATCGTTGGCATAACCAACTGCAACGCTGACCGGACCGAAGGCAGGCAGGTCATAACGGACGCCGTTACGGTAGATACCGTTACAGTCGATACCGATACCACCCACGCCCTGCAGGCCGGGAGCCGTGAAACAGCCCAGGAATCCACCCCAGACGGTGTTGGTCGCGCCAGCACCCAGACCGCGGATGGTGAAACCATTGCCACGGAACACGGGAGAGATGGAAGACCACAGGGTCAGGGACGGGTCAGCCAGTACGGCAATATTATCCGTCGACATGGATTGCAGACC
>JBFGPT010000121.1:0-5563 GCA_041564575.1 Gammaproteobacteria bacterium
CGCCCGCGGAGTTGTCGATGAAGTCGGTATTGATCCGGCCCTTGCGGTTGCGGCACTGTTCCGGGAATTCGGCCAGCACCGCCAGCGCCGCGCCCAACACCTGCTCTCTTTGCCGGTCGAAGCTCTTTCCCATGTCAGACTGACCGCTCACCACAGTGTCCGGCGCCTGCCCCGCCAGCCTGTCTTTTTCACCCTTGACGGTACTGATAACGAATTCCATGAGGTTCACCAGCGCCTCGGGCATCTGTACCCGGCTGACGGAGGCCCAGCAATAGAATGCCGCCGGCGATACCTGCCAGTGTTCCGGCGCCTCCGCCGGGTTCAACACCTGCAAGGTAAGATGGTGTTCGATGCAGTGGCGTGCATGTTGGAGCAAGGCATCGGCATCGCGCCGGTAGTGTTCGTCCTGCAAGTCAGACTGTTCCGGATCGCGTCCGAATACCAGCGGGATGGCCTCGCTTTCCAGCCGCCAGTGGTCTTTCGCCACCCAGCGTTCGTACAGGCGGCGTTGCTCAAGTGCGTCTTCTCCGTAAAGTTGCGCCGCCCGGTTGTTTAACGCGGAGGACAGTTCCGCGGATACCGCCGAACTGCCATCGCCGCGCGGATCAGTGGTGGATTTTTTAAAATATTGTCTGGCCTTGTAGATCAGTTTGTTCATGGGATTTTGTCTCAGGTGTTCAACCATTCAAGTTCGGCGCGGCTGAATCCCGCCTGCTCGCGGGCCGGCTCGTTAAACGGTCCGCGCAGCCTGCCATCGTAATACTGTTCAATCAAGTCCCGGAAGGTCTGTTCCGGCTCCAGACCGCGTACCTCGCACAGGTAGCGGAACCAACGGGAACCGGATTCGACATGGCCGATTTCATCCTCGTAAATGATATTGAGAATATCCGCCGTGCGCTGATCACCCACCTGTGCCAACTTGCGGATCATACCGGGCGTCACGTCCAGGCCGCGGGCCTCAAGCACCCGCGGCACCACCGCCATCCTGACCAGCGCATCGTGACGCGTTTGATCGGCCATGCGCCATAGGCCGGCGTGGGCGTCGAAATCACCGTACTCGTGGCCAAGTTCCCACAGGCGCGCGCGCAACAGGCGAAAATGCCTGGTTTCATCCGCGGCGACCTGCATCCAGTCACGGTAGTAATTCTCGGGCAGACCGCGAAAGCGGTAGATGGCGTCCCAGGCCAGGTGAATGGCGTTGTATTCGATGTGGGCAATGGCATGCACCAGCGCGGCGCGGCCGGTGGTGCTGGCGATACCGCGCCGGGGCACTGCCGAGGGATCGACCAGTCGTGGTTTGTCCGGGAAATTCGGCCATAGCGCGTCGTCGACGCTGTCACCATTATCGAGTTGTATTTCACCACCAGCGAAACATTCGACGATCGATTCGGACATCGCCAGCGTCTCATCGACACCCGCGGCAAGCAGACAGGCGCGGGCGTGATCGTGCAGGCTCTCTTTACTCATCGGCATCCTGATGTGCAAGGTTTTCGCTGTGCCATTCCATATCTCAGCCGGGGTGATCATCCTGTGCGGCATACCCCTCGGCCACGCACAGCCCGGGCACCACGACCAGTTGATCATCGAGATAAATCAAGGGCAGATGATCGCGCCGCCACGGTTCGATACCGGCCTCCTGCAAAAGTTTTTTCAGATCGCGCGTGTGGCAGCGCCCGGCCGGCTTGATCTTCTCGCCGCCGCGGCGAAACCGCACCTCGACCTGATGATCGGCCAGTGCGGTGGCGCTCAGTCCCCGGCCGCTAATGCGCGTGGCCCGCAGTTCACCGTTCGCAAGCGAAAGTTCTTCTGACAAATCCCAATTGTAGCGTTGATCTCGATTAAACCTGGGATCAAACCCGGTGGCCGTTTCAAGCAGGCACAGCCGGCCCCGGTGCGCGCGCACCTCCGTGCCGCCCCAGCGCACCCGGGCCTCGCTGTCAGTGCGGCCATGGATGATGTCGGCAATCATATGGCGGATATGCGCACTGCCCGGGACGGGGGCGCCGTTCAGTTCCAGCCAGTAACGCAGGCCATTGGCGATACGCCGATCGTCCAGTTGCCTGAGGGCGTCGATGCGCAGGCTGCCGTCATCATCGTCACGCGCCATATCGATATCGAGTTGGGCAAGCTGTTTTAACAAGCCGCTTGCCGTGGCCTGGTGCTCAGCCGCGCGCGCCAGGGTCCTGCCGGCAGCCGGCCAGCGTGCCTGCAACAACGGCACGACCTGGTGGCGAATAAAATTACGGTCAAGGTCGAGATCCGTATTCGATGCATCTTCTATCCACTGCAGCCCGTTTGACACCGCGTAGCGCCGGATTTCCTCGCGCGGAAAATCCAGTAGCGGCCGTGCATGCCAACCCGGGCCAAAAGTCTTGCAGGCCGGCATGGCGGCCAGACCCGCGGGCCCACTGCCACGGAACAACTGGTACAACAGGGTTTCGGCCTGGTCATCACGGTGATGCGCGGTAAGTAACATGGTGTCTTTTTTCATCATGGCCCCGAATTCCCTGTAGCGCAGCTGCCGGGCATGCGCCTCCGGGCCCGCCCCGCCGTGAGAACGGGCATCGATGGTAATGCCGGCCAATTCGATATCCAGTTCACGACAGACGGTTTCACAATGGGCCTGCCAGCGGCCGGCTTCGTCCTGGATCCCGTGATTAATATGTACTGCGCTGAAACCGGTTGGCAGATCGCCGGCGAGTTCGTGCATCAAAAGCAAGAGGACATGTGAGTCCAGCCCGCCGCTGTAAGCCACCAGGTAGTGAGAAGGTTGCGGGTATTGCCGGAGCACTTGTAGTAAGTGTCCGCTGTCAAGTACGGGATCGACCAAGGTTTGACCTCTCCTGCGGGGGAATTCACATGGCTTCAGTCGGTGAAGAAGCCGAAATTCCTGAAGCGTTGCTGACGTTCCCGGATCAAATCCTCCGTCTCCCTGGTTTTCAGATCGGCCAGCGAGTCCAACAACACCTCCTTGATCACGGTCGACATCAGTTCCAGATCACGGTGGGCGCCGCCCAGCGGTTCATCGATAATCTTGTCCACCAGGCCGAGTTCCTTCAGGCGCGCGGCTGTGATACCCATGGCCTCGGCGGCCTCCTCGGCCTTGTCCGCGCTTTTCCAGAGGATAGATGCGCAGCCCTCCGGTGAGATGACTGAATAGGTACTGTACTGGAGCATGAACAAACGGTCGGACACCCCGATGGCCAGCGCACCGCCGGACCCGCCTTCACCGATAACGAGCGAGATGATCGGAACGCGCAGTTTCGACATGACGAAAAGATTCTTGGCAATGGCCTCGGACTGGCCGCGTTCCTCGGCGCCGATGCCCGGATAGGCGCCGGGCGTATCGATCAGGGTGATGACCGGGATATTGAAGCGTTCCGCCAGTTTCATCACGCGCAGGGCCTTGCGGTATCCCTCGGGTTTCGGCATGCCGTAATTCCGGTAGATCCGCTCCTTGGTGTCCCTGCCCTTCTGGTGACCAATGAGCATGACTGTCTGGCCCTGCAGGCGGCACAGCCCGCACACAATGGCCGGGTCATCGGCGAAATTGCGATCGCCGTGCAATTCGTCAAAATCCTCGAATACCCGACTGGCGTAATCCAGGGTGTAAGGCCGTTGCGGATGCCGCGCCACCTGGGAAATCTGCCAGGCGCTGAGATTGGAGAAGATAGAGCGGATCAGATCCTGGCTGTGGTTTTGCAGCCGGTTGATCTCCTCGTTGATATTGATGTCGGTATCCGTACCCACATAGCGCAATTCCTCGATCTTGGCGTCGAGTTCAGCGATGGGTTGTTCGAAATCCAGAAAATTCATTATCCAGTCTGGTAATTGATCAGAGGCGACAGTATATCGTATCCGGCCGGTTTCATTTATAGATTAGTTGCACATTCTCGGCGCCGAGCGAATCCCGCAACTTGTGGATTAACTCGTTACAGGCGTCCACGTGCCAGTCCCTGCCCAGGTTCATCCGGCAACGCGCGGTATTGTTGTAATACTCAACCTCCACCGGGGTCGGGCCACGCAGGAACTCGCCGAGACAGTCTTTCAGTTCATGGGCAAGCCCGTTCATGGATTTATCCGGACTGATCTTCAGGAGCAGCCGTGAGAACTCGTTGCGATAGGCCTCGAGGCTGTACAGGCTTGCAGCCTTTATCGAAAAGCCGCTGATCGTGTAATCATCCTGCTCGACCTCGCCGCAAACGATGACCAGGCTGTCCTTCAACAGCAAATGCCGGTATTGCTCGAACTGTTCAGGAAAGACGCGCACCAGTTGATGCGCGGTCCTGTCATCGATAGTCAGTTCCGCCATCTTGCCGCGCGACCACGGCCGGGTGCGGATGCGGTGTATATAACCGGCCGTGCGGATACTGCCGGGCTGGATGCGGTTCAGGCGAGACGTGATGATGGATTCGAGTTCCGGCAGGTACCGTTCGATCGGATGCCCGTTCAGGTAGATGCCCAGGGTTTCCTTTTCCCCCTTCAGGCATTTTTCACTGCTCCAGGCCTCGGCCGGCACATACTCGGAATTTTCAGTTTCGGAGGGCCGGTCCTGATCACCCAGCGCGTCGAATCCGAAGAAATCATTCTGTCCGCTGTTCTTGTTTTTGACATACTGTTCCGCCAGCCGGGTGGCCTTGCCCAGGCTGGCCATCATGGTGGCGCGATCCGGTCCCAGCCGGTCCAGCGCACCGGAACGGATCAGGGCCTCCAGCACGCGGCGATTGAGCTTTTGCAGGCTGACGCGGCGGCAAAGATCGAACAGGTCGGTAAAGGCGCCCGCGGTCGTGATCTCGGCCAGGATATTTTCAATTACGGCATGGCCCACGCCCTTGATGGCGCCGAGGCCGTAGCGGATCGTCGATTCGTCCTTGACCGTGAAGTAATACTGGCTCTGGTTGATGTCCGGGCCTTCCAGCTTCAGGTGCATATGATGCAGCTCGTCCACCAGCATGGTGATCTTGTCGGTATTGTCCATGTCCGATGACAGCACGGCGGCCATGAAGGCGGCGGGATAATGCGCCTTCAACCAGGCGGTCTGGTAGGCGATCAGGGCATAGGCGGCCGAATGGGATTTGTTAAACCCGTAGCCGGCGAATTTTTCCATGAGATCAAAGATGTAGCTGGCGACCTGCCGGTCCACCTTGCGCCCGGTGGCGCCGCCGGTAAAGATTTCCCTTTGCTTGGCCATCTCCTCGGGTTTCTTCTTGCCCATCGCACGGCGCAACAGGTCGGCTGCGCCCAGCGTGTACCCGGCCAGCACCTGGGCGATCTGCATAACCTGTTCCTGGTACAGGATGACACCGTAGGTCGGTTTCAGGATCGGCTCCAGGTCGGAATGCGGATACTCGACCCGCGCGCGGCCGTGCTTGCGATCAACGAAGTCGTCCACCATGCCCGATTGCAGGGGACCGGGGCGGAACAACGCCACCAGCGCGATCAGATCATCGAAACTGTCCGGCTTCAGGCGGCCGATAAGTTTTTTCATGCCGTCGGACTCGAGCTGAAACACCGCGGTGGTATTCATCCCCTGGATCAATGTATAGGTGGCCGGGTCGTCCAG
>JBFGPT010000122.1:0-5540 GCA_041564575.1 Gammaproteobacteria bacterium
ACCCGGGCCCGGACAGCCATCAAGCTTCCTGTCGTTGCCATCGGTGGCATAACCCCCGAAAATGGCGGACCACTGCTTGCTGCCGGGGCTGATTTCCTCGCCGTGATCAGTGGCCTGTATGCGCACCCTGACCCGTGTGCGCAGGCAATGAAATATTTATCTTTGTTCAAGAAGACATCATGACATCAGGACTGTTTGAAGCATCGAAAAAATATATCCCGGGCGGCGTCAACTCGCCGGTACGCGCATTCAAATCCGTCGGCGGTGAGCCGGTCTTTATCAAAAAGGCAAAAGACGCCTACCTGTTCGACCACGAGGGCAGGAAATATATCGATTACGTAGGCTCATGGGGACCCATGATCCTCGGCCATGCACATCCGGAGGTAATCCGGGCCGTACAGGAAACCGCGGAGAACGGCCTCAGCTTCGGGGCACCCACCGAACTGGAAACGCGTATGGCTGAAAAAATCTGCCAGCTGATGCCGTCCATCGACAAGGTGCGCATGGTCAACTCCGGAACGGAGGCCGCCATGAGTGCTATCCGGCTTGCCCGCGGTTATACCTCGCGCGATAAAATCATCAAGTTCGAGGGATGCTATCACGGCCATGCGGATTCCCTGCTGGTCAAGGCGGGCTCGGGTGCCCTGACTCTGGGTGTTCCGACCTCGCCCGGCGTGCCCGCAGACCTGGCTCGCCACACCATCACCCTGGATTACAACCGGCCCGAGACCACCGAACAGGTCTTTAACGAAATGGGTGATGAAATCGCGGCAGTAATCGTCGAGCCGGTCGCCGGCAATATGAACTGCGTTCCGGCAAGCCCGGAATTTCTCGAATGCCTGCGCAAATTATGCGAACAACACGGCAGTGTCCTGATCTTCGATGAGGTCATGTCCGGATTTCGAGTCGCTCTCGGAGGCGCCCAGTCGGTATACGGCATCACGCCGGATCTGACTATCCTGGGCAAGGTCATCGGTGGCGGTATGCCGGTCGGCGCGTTCGGCGGCAAATCCGGGATCATGGATCATATTGCCCCTGATGGTCCCGTTTACCAGGCCGGTACCTTATCCGGCAATCCGGTGGCCATGGCAGCAGGGTTTACGACCCTGAACCTGATATCAACCGCGGGATTTTTCGAAGATCTGGCGGACAAGGTTCGCCTTTTGCTTGATGGCGTGCTTGCGGCGGCCGAAGAGCACGGCATTGCCATGAGTACGAATTCGATGGGCGGCATGTTCGGCCTGTTTTTTACCGAAGTCGAGCAGGTCGTGAACTTTGAACAGGTCATGCAATGCGACGTTGAACGTTTCGGGCAGTTTTTCCATGGTATGTTGCAACAGGGTATTTATCTTGCCCCCTCCGCCTTTGAGGCCGGTTTCGTATCCCTGGCGCACACAGAAGCCGATATTGACGAAACGGCAGCGGCGGCATCAAGGGTTTTTTCATCCATGACACAATGAGGGGACACTCATGTTAAACAATAAACTCTTGGTCCGCCTGGTCCTGATTACCGTACTCGTGTTACCGGCTTTTGCATGCGCACCCGAGATTGGGAGTGAAAAATGGTGCGCCATGATGAAGGAAAAACCCAAGGGTGACTGGACGGCGAATGAGGCCACGGATTTTGCCAAGCATTGCCTGTTTTGATCCGGGTAATCAGGCTTTATTCGAGAACTGCTGACCTGTCACTCGCAGGTATTCGCCCGAAGCTTCCCGGCTGGTGCCGATAACCATGCGTCTCATGCCATTCCCATCGATTTCCACCGGGCCGCGCGCCTCGATGGTCTCGCCACTGAACGCCTGCCCGGCATAGGTTGCCGTGTAAACCAGGATCTCGCCTATCTCTTCGTGGTCTATGCGATATATCGCCGGGCTGCTAAATATATCGCTATCATCGATAACCCGTGCCCTGATGATATGTACACCGGATTTTTTTACCGGGTACTTCACGTCGTCCAGTAAGCTGTTCTCAGGCACGCAGCTGAAGTCAATCTTTACCCCGTCGTAATTCAGCTTGTTGAATTTCCTGGTCTCGTATTTTATATATTCCGCAAGATCCAGATCGCAAGCCCGACGCTGCCACGCTTCAGCCCACATCGGTGCATCCAGACGACAGTGCGCATTTTCCTGATGCATGGTCCGGATGATATCCCGTACCCTGGCAAATGCCTGCTGACCATAGACCACAAAGTCAATATCCGAGCTCTCATTCTGAAATCCCAGCAATACCGAACCCGTGATGCCGAGTCGATCCGTATCCGCGCCGTGTGACGCCAGATCACGAATTACTTTTCCTGCCGCGCGGCTGATCTTTTCATCGCCTGCATAATTCACAAGCCGCTTGACGGCATCCTGTGGATGCAAGACCTGTTTGACGGCTTGCGCCGGTACGGCCTCGAGTAATACGTCCAGTTTTTCACTGAAATGCAGGTAGTGTGGACAGGTTTTTTTCAGAAAATCCCTGGCCGTGGCTGTGTCGAACTTGCGGACGTTCTCACTATCGGTCAGGGCGTATCTCAGGCTGCATAGATACTTGCCGGATTCAGTCAGGTCGGCAACCACAGCGAAATAGAGATGTTCCCGGGTCAGCAGGTAATCCTTGAGCCTGGCGATTTTTTCGGGGGGCTGATTAATTGTTAACCACCGTATTTATAACTATATGTTTTCATGAATTTTTTTATACGGACTCGGATGAATCGGGACAGCCTGTGGTGTCTTTCTCACACGACAACTGAAAAAGCACAATCTCCCGCAATGGCCATGAAATATCATCCTGCTCGGGCGTGCAGGCCAAGACGTGAATTTCTTCCAGGCCGGTTTTAAATCTGATTGTATTATCTTCTATTTATCAGCTAGTTATACAATCATACCGGTACGCAGTATTATGACGAATCCGGCCGTAATCCAATATAGAAATAACGTTCCAGCAAAAACCGGTTCCCTCGGTAATCTTCCGCGGCTGATCAGGCACACCGAACGAATTGAATCCGCGTGATCCTTGTAGTGGATAAGTGACATAACTGACCTTTCAGCACCATTATCGGCTGGCACCTTACTGGTATGACACAGCCGGATCTCAAACTGTTGTGAACGTATTTCATTGATTTTAATAGATTATTAATCAGACGACACCGAATCATACAAAGCTTCAGTGTCATCGAATACTACTGGCACGCTGTTTGCGGTACAGAGTTAAAAAACAATATTAATTTTTAGCTCTAAATATTCATTTGCAGGTAATCAAGTCAGGATAGTGTAAGGCGTCTTACGGGCGGGGTGTATGGGGGAATTGTGTTTGTATTTTTGCTAACTGGAGAAGTGTACCTAATATGTTCAGGATTTTTGGTCATTATATCCCCAAGACATTATTCCTCCTCGGGTCCACTGAAAACCTGATCCTGCTGATATCAGTATATTTCAGCATCAGCATCGGTGCCGGCATGACCGGGATCGATAGCCCGATCTGGCCCAAGGCCCTGCTGTTCAGTGTTGTCATGTTGCTGGTGATGACCGCGATGGGGCTGTACCAGCATATCTCGGAAGACGACACCGCGCTGGTGTTTACGCGGATACTGCTGAGTTTCTTCCTGGGCGTGGTACTGCTGACCTTTATATACCGGTTATTCCCGGAACTGTTCTTTGGCCGCAATGTATTTTTACTTGCTGTTTTGTGTTCTTTTTTCGGCATCATCACCTGCCGGATGGTCTGGCATTTACGCCAGGACAACCTGCTCAAGCAAAACACCCTGGTAATCGGTGCCGGCAAGAAGGCCGAACAACTCGAACGTATGAATCGCATGGGAAAGGAAGGCGTCCAGATCCTTGGCTATCTCAATATTGATGGCAGTGGCCCAAAGGTAATCAAGAAGGACCGCATAATTGACGTTGACGAGGATATGTTGAACCTGCACAAGGTAATTTCCGATAATAATATCCGGGAAATCGTCATTGCACTGGATGAAAGAAGGAACTATATACCGATCGACCGAATTCTGGAGTGCAAGATGCAGGGCGTGCGTGTTATCGATGTAAACACATTCCTGGAGCGGCAGCTGGGCAAGATTTGCCTGAAAACACTGCATCCCAGTACCCTGATCTTCAACGAAGGTTTCATACAAGGTGAATTCAAGTCATTCCTGAAACGTGTATTTGATCTCTGTGTGAGTCTTACGATTCTTTTTCTTGCTGCCCCGATAATTTTACTGACTGCAGTAGCAATTTTGATTGAATCCAAAGGCCGAGGGTCTGTCATCTACAGTCAACTGCGGGTCGGTGCCAATGGCAGGTTATTCAAGATATACAAATTTCGCAGCATGGATGAAAATGCTGAAATCGACGGCAAGGCAGTATGGGCTAGTAAAAATGACGTCCGTGTGACAGCAGTAGGTAAATTTATCCGCAAGACCCGGATCGATGAACTGCCGCAGTTAATCAATGTACTCAGGGGCGACATGAGTTTTGTGGGGCCCAGGCCGGAACGTCCCGAATTTATTGAAAACCTGACAAACGAAATTCCGTTTTATTCACTGCGCCATCACATCAAACCCGGAATCACCGGCTGGGCACAAATCTGTTACCCTTACGGGGCAACTGTCGATGACGCCCGGGAAAAACTACAGTATGATCTGTACTATCTTAAAAATAATACAATCTTTCTGGACCTCCTGATCCTGATGCAGACTGCAGCTGTCATTCTCCTTTGCAGGGGTGCACGATAAAATAACAGTTTTACTGATGCCGGTGTGATTGCGGCCCGGCATTCACCACCCACAAAGATCAAGCGGCTGCCCCGCATAACCGGTCTATTTAAGTCTACGATTCTTTATAATCAAGGTTTATACTTTTGTATATCCAGTTAATTCCGGTTACAGAAAAATGCAGAATCTAGGATTAATCAGCAATTCTGTCGGGGCACTCCTGTATTTCTTTTTGCTGCTGCTCCTGCTGGTCAACTGGAAAGCCAAACTTATAAGCTTTCTTTTAAGTATCTGCGCAACTGTTTCTGCCCTCTGGTTTGCCGCAGTTGCCTGGCATGCAGCTGATGGAAATATCACGATCGAATTTTTGAGAATCCTTGAATTTGCCCGTGATCTCTGCTGGCTAAGCCTGCTGATCCTTGTAATCCGTTTCGGCAGTGGCGACAGAAAATCTCACAAAACCGACAGATTGTTTATTTACATATTTACTGCATTCATACTGTTTTTTTTCCTGTCAGTCTTTACCAATCAGTATCTTGAACTTGTCAGCCTGGAGGACGTTGGCGGGATTATCGTAATCTATTTCTTTTATCTGGCTCTATCATTGTTCGGTTTGTTGCTCGTGGAGAAACTCTATCACAATACAACCGCAGCACATAAATGGAACATACGCTATTTCTGCCTCGGACTTGGCGGAATTTTTATATATGACTTTTATCTTTATGCTGATGCCATGCTTCTAGGCAGTATCAACCCTGACCTTTGGCATGCGCGTGCTCTGGTTAATGCTATATCGGTACCTTTTATTATCGTGTCCATTGTGAGGAACCCCCAGTGGGAGGC
>JBFGPT010000123.1:0-5527 GCA_041564575.1 Gammaproteobacteria bacterium
AGGTTCGCAATTGCTCTATTCGCTGTGTATCGATGCCCCGGCCACCGCCCTGGTAGGCAAAGCTGGAATCGGTAAAGCGGTCCGAGATCACCGTGGCGCCGTCTGCAAGTCCCGGGCGGATGATCTCATCGAGGTGCTGTGACCGGGCCGCGAACATCAGCAGCAATTCGGTATTATCCGATATCGCGCCGCTGTTTCCTGTCGACAATAAAACGTTTCTGATCGACTCGCCGAGTTGTGTTCCACCGGGCTCCCGGGTCAAGATGACCGGCTTGCCCCGCTCCCGGAACAAATCGGCGATAAAGTTCATATGCGTGGTTTTACCGGCGCCCTCAATGCCTTCCAGCGTGATAAAACAGCCCGGTGTGTTCGCGGTGGACATCAGTGTTTACCCAACTGGTATTTCCGTACCGCCCGGTTATGTTCCTGCAAGGTCTCGGAAAAATGATGTGTACCGTCTCCCCGGGCGACGAAATACAGGCTGTTGTCTTCCAGCGGATGCAGAGCGGCATGGATGGCCTCGCGGCCGGCCGCGGCGATCGGTGTCGGCGGCAGGCCGGTATGGACATAGGTGTTGAACGGGGAATCAATGGACAGGTCCTTGCGGCGGATGTCGCCGTCAAAGGTCTCGCCGATGGCATAGATCACGGTCGGATCGGTCTGCAGTTTCATACCTTTCTGCAGGCGCCGCACGAATACCCCGGCAATCTGTTCGCGCTCTGCCGCCACGCCTGTTTCTTTCTCGATGATGGAGGCCATGATCAGGGCCTCGTAGGGTGTTTCGTAAGGCAGGTTCGCCGCGCGCTGACGCCATTCCTCGTCCAGCACCGCCATTAGCCGCCGGTGAGCACGTTGCAGGAACTCCTGATCGGACATCCCCCTGGGAAAGTGATAGGTATCCGGGAAAAACAAGCCTTCCGGTGACGGGTATGGCAGCTCGAGGCGTTTGACCATTGCCGCGGGAGTCCAGTCCTCTATGGTGTGTTTGAGCTTATCGGCTTTTACAATCGCCGCGCGGATCTCTCGATAAGTCCAGCCCTCGACCAGGGTCAGGCTGTGTTGCATGACCTTGCCCTCGATCAACTGGTCAAGTAACTGCATGGGTGTCGTTCCGGGTTTAATCAGGAACTCGCCACTTTTGATACGATTGGCCTTGTCCTGTATGCGGGCTTCAAATATCAGGTAATTCGGATGGCTGAGCCAGCCCCTGCCCGTCAGGTCACCGGCCAGGTCGGCGAGACTGGTGCCCGGCTCAATCATCAGGATGGTTTCCTGTGCAAGGTCGAGAGCGCTGTTCAACTGGTGTTCCTTGTTTTTCCAAACCAGCCAGGACCCCGTCAGAAGGACCGCGCAGAATACGAGTCCGAGTATCAGCAAACTGCGTATCATGGCGACAGGATTTTAGCATGCTTGATCAATACTTCCCGGATAGCGGCCGTACAATTCGATTGCTGGTATCGGGTTTTCTGGAACTGCCGCACATGGCAGACGCCAAGTACGCTGTTACAGATAAACACTTCGTCGGCCTCATGCAGGTCCTCGGGGACCAATTGACGAACCTGGCAATCGATTCCGCAATCTGCTGCGGCACTCTGGACCAGCCGGCGCATGATACCGTGAATGCCGCAGTTATCCAGCGCCGGGGTGGCCAGCCTGCCGGACCTGGATATGAAGAGGTTACTCATGGTGCCCTCGATAACATGGCCATCTGGATCGAGCATGATCCCCTCCATGATACCGGGGTCGTCCCATTCGCTGCGTGCCATCACCTGTTCCAGACGGTTCAGGTGCTTGATGCCGGCCAGCCGGGGATTTCCGGACAGCCGGGTCGCACACTGGGTCAGGGCGATGCCATCACGGTACATCGCCTCGTTGTAATCGTCCGGCCAGTCGTGGCCGGACAGGATCCGCGTCAGGCTGGCCGTTGTCGGTCGCCGGTAGCCCCGCCCGCCACTGCCGGAGGTCACGATGATCTTGAGTATGGAATGCGGCGCCTCGCTGACGGCCTTCGGAATTTCGTCGATGATCAACTGCGGATCGAGATCCGGCAAGCCCAGTGCGCTCAGGCCCCGTTGTAATCGTGCGAGATGTTCCTCCAGTACCAGTGGTTCACCGGCGCTGACCGCCAGGGTTTCGAATACCCCGTCACCGTAATGCAGCCCCCGATCTGACACCGGTATCGATTCCAGCGCCGCGCCGTTGATGAGTATCCTTTGCCCGCCCATGGGCGCAACAATATCAGATTTTTCTGAAGATGATGGTCCCGTTGGTGCCGCCAAAGCCGAATGAGTTGGACAGCGTGATGTCGATCTTCATGGACCGCGCCTCGTGCGGCACGTAGTCCAGGTCACATCCCTCGCCGGGGTTGTCCAGGTTGATCGTCGGTGGGGCAATTTGATCACGGATCGCAAGGATGGAGAAAATGGCTTCAACGCCACCCGCGGCGCCGAGCAAGTGACCGATCATCGACTTTGTAGAACTGACGGCCAGTTTCTGTGCATGGTCGCCGAACACCGTTTTCAGCGCCATGGTTTCAGCAACGTCACCGGCCGGTGTCGAGGTGCCGTGGGCATTGATGTAATCCACCTTGTCCGCCCCAATCCCGGCATTGGCCAGGGCATTGCTCATGCAGCGCGCTGCGCCATCGCCGTTTTCCGAGGGCGCGGTCATGTGGTAGGCATCGCCGCTCATGCCGTAGCCGATAATTTCGGCGTAAATATTGGCGCCACGCTTGCGTGCATGCTCGTATTCCTCGAGCACGATCACACCGGCGCCGTCACTGAGCACGAAGCCGTCCCGGTCGCGATCCCAGGGCCGTGAGGCCTGTTCCGGGGCGTCGTTGCGGGTCGACAATGCGCGGGCATTGGCGAAACCGGCCAGCCCCGTCGGCGAGGTGGCCATCTCCGCGCCACCGGCGATCATAACGTCGGCATCGCCGTACTCGATGATGCGGTAGGCATCGCCGATGTTGTGGGTACCCGTAGTGCAGGCGGTGACAATGGCGAAGTTGGGTCCCTTGGCGCCGTAATGAATGGACAGGTGCCCCGAGATCATGTTGATGATATTGCTCGGCACATAAAAAGGTGAGATTTTCCGTGGTCCACCGGACAGGATCTGCTCGGTGCCTTTCTCAATACCCGGCAGCCCGCCGATACCGGAACCGACCGCGACGCCGACCCGATGCGCATTGCTGTCGTTGATATCCAGACCGGAATCCTGCACCGCCTGGATGCCGGCAGCCATACCGTAGTGAATGAAAGGATCCATCTTGCGTGCATCCTTGGAACTGATGTAGTCCGTAATCTCAAGATCCCGGACTGAACCGCCAAAGCGCACGGAAAAATCCGTGGTATCAAAATGCGTGATTGGGGCAATACCGCTTTTGCCGGCCTGAATGTTGTCCCAGGTATCTGTAACCGTGTTACCCAGCGGACAGACCATGCCCAGGCCCGTGACCACAACGCGTCGTTTGCTCACAATAATTGACCCTTAGTTATAAAACAGCAAAGGCCGCGTTGATTACGCGGCCTCCTGCGGATAATACGGAAATGCTTACTCGAGATTGGCGGAGACGTAGTCCACTGCTTGCTGCACGGTAGTAATCTTTTCCGCTTCTTCGTCTGGAATTTCGGTTTTGAATTCTTCTTCCAGAGCCATAACCAGCTCTACAGTATCAAGTGAATCAGCACCGAGGTCATCGACGAATGAGGCTTCGTTCGTCACTTCCTCTTCCTTGACCCCCAATTGTTCTACTACGATTTTTTTAACGCGTTCTTCAACACTGCTCATAATGTATAAAACCTCCCGTGTCGGTGCAGGACCGAAAATGCGAGTGTAAGTTTAGTGAAATAGAAACATCTTGCAAGTGATGCCTCATGCTATTATATAAATATATATAATTCAATAATTTATTACAAATATTTAATGTTAATTATAGAACAGATCAGGGCATGAACATACCCCCGTTCACGTGTAGGGTTGACCCGGTAATGTAGGCAGCGTCATCGCTGGCCAGAAAGGCAACGGATTTCGCAATGTCCCCCGGTTCACCGAGACGTGCCAGCGGGATTTGTTGCAACATTTCCGTTTTTTGATCTTCAGTCAAAGCATCGGTCATGTCAGTACTGATAAAACCCGGTGCCACGGCATTGACCGTAATACCGCGCGAGGCGACTTCACGCGCCAGAGACTTGGTAAAGCCTATCATGCCGGCCTTGGCCGCGCTGTAATTACACTGCCCGGGATTACCGGACAACCCGACGACAGACGTAATATTGATAATACGTCCCCAGCGGGCCTTGAGCATGCCACGCAGACATAACTGGCTCAGGCGGAACACGGAATTCAGATTGGTGTTGATCACCGTCTCCCATTCCTCTTCTTTCATGCGCATCAGTAGATTATCCCGCGTCACGCCGGCATTGTTGACCAGGATTGCGACCGTATGACCGGCGGCCTTGAGCTGCTCGCCAAGAGACTGGATTGACACCGGATCAGACACGTCCAGAACCGCGCCACAGCCTTGCAATTGTTTCTCCTTCAGACGCGCCTCGATTTTCTCATGGCCACTACTGGCGGTGGCGGTGCCAATAACATACGCCCCCTGCTCCGCCAGTTGCTGCGCGATGGTCGCGCCGATTCCGCGGCTGGCCCCGGTGACCAGCGCCACCTTGCCCTCAAGACTCATACTTCATCTCCACGTAAAATTGACAATGATTTTTGCAACACCACGAGTTCACTGCTGGACAGGCAGCCGAGTTCCCGGTCTATCCGCCGGATTAAACCACTTAACACCTTGCCAGGCCCGCATTCGAAGACATTTTTAACCTGATAGGCTGACATCGCCCGGACACATCGCGTCCACTGCACCGGCGCGTACAACTGTTCCACCAGGGCGGTTCGTATGGCAGCGGCGTCCGTACGGCTTTCAGCATCGACATTATGCAACACCGGTATCGCCGGCGGCCGGATCTCAAGGCCTTCCAGGTCCTGCTGCAGGCGTTCGGCGGCCGGCCGCATCAAGGCGCAATGCGATGGCACGCTGACCGGCAGGATCACCGGTCGCCTGGCGCCGGCGCTTTTGGCGGCCTCGACCGCGGCTTCGACCGCGGGACGATTTCCGGCAATGACGACCTGCCCTGGCGAATTAAAATTTGCCGCGGATACGATCAGATCGCCGCTGATATCAGCACAAATCTGCACGACATCGTCATCATCCAGCCCGAGTATGGCCGCCATGCTGCCCTCGCCCGGGGCCACGGCTGCCTGCATATAAGTGCCCCGCTTCTCGACCAGGCTGATGGCGTCGGAAAAACCCAGGGCGCCGGCACAGACCAGCGCCGAGTATTCCCCGAGGCTGTGTCCGGCCAGGACCGCCGGACTGGCGTCCAGTTCAGCCTGCATTACACGCCAGATCGCGACGCTGCCCGCCAACAATGCGGGTTGCGTCGTGCGTGTACTGTTCAAATCCGCTTCCGGACCCAGCTGTACCACTTGCCAGAGGTCATAGCCAAGCGTGGCCGAGGCC
>JBFGPT010000124.1:0-5500 GCA_041564575.1 Gammaproteobacteria bacterium
AGGAATACTGGCGCGACGTCCACTGATCGCGGGGCATGATTCTGTTGTATAATTGCTCCCCTTGTCCTGGCAAATTATGAGGTGCTAACGGGAATTATGGCCAACCGTCGTTCAATCATGGTGTTATATACGGATCCTGAGGGTCTGCTCGGTCATTGCACCCGCCTGGTCCTGGCGGAAAAGGACATCAATGTCGAGATCAACTATGTGACCGGCGATGATCGGCCGGAGGAACTGGCGGAGTTGAACCCGTACAATTCCATCCTGACCCTGATCGACCGTGACCTGGTCCTGTACGATGCCCAGATCATCATGGAATATCTCGATGAGCGCTTCCCGCATCCGCCTTTGTTGCCGGTTGATCCGGTCAACCGGGCCTGCAACCGCCAGCTACGCTACCGCGTCATGCGAGATCTCTACAGTCTGATCGGCGACCTCGAGGGCGACAACGATATCGCGGCGGCAAACTCACGCAAGTCCCTGCGCGATAATCTGACCGCGATCGCGCCGGCCTTCACGCAAAAACCCTACTTCATGTCGGACGAATATTCACTGGTCGACTGTTGCATGGCGCCGCTGTTATGGCGCCTGCCCGGTTACGGCATCAAGCTGCCGGCATCAGCCAAGCCCTTGATCGCGTATGCCGAACGCCTGTTCGAAAAAGAGGCCTTCCGGGCCAGCCTGTCCAGCGTGGAAAAGGAGATGCGCGAGGATTATTTTGCCAAACCGTCGAGCCTGACCCTGTCGTGACTTCCAACCGCCCCTATCTGATAAGGGCGTTGTATGAATGGATTCTGGATAATGATCAGACGCCCTACCTCTTGATCAATGCCGGTTGCGATAACGTCGTGGTGCCCCGGCAGTTTGTTGAAGACGGCAAGATCATCCTCAATGTCTCGCCGCAGGCGGTGCAGGACCTGGAGCTGGGCAATGAATGGATACTCTTCAATGCACGGTTCAGCGGCAACAAGTTCGATATCCAGGTGCCGGTCAGTGCCGTCATCGCTATCTATGCCAGGGAGAACGGCCAGGGCATGATCTTTCCCGAGGAAGAATCCGAGCCGGACACCGGCAAGCGCGAGGATGACACGGCGGACGCCGCTGCCACGAAACCCCACCTGACCATCGTCAAGTAGACGATCCTGTACGCGATGATCCGTGTGATCCGCGCCGATATCACCACCCTGGAAGTCGATGCCATCGTCAACGCCGCTAATGAATCACTGCTCGTTGGCGGCGGTGTAGACGGTGCGATCCACCGGGCGGCCGGCCCGGAATTGCTGGCCTTTAACCGTACCCTGGGCGGCTGCAAAACCGGCGAGGCCAGGATCAGCCCCGGTTTCCGGCTGCAGGCGAGCTGGGTGATCCACACGGTCGGACCGGTCTGGCGCGGCGGTGCCGAGGGTGAGGCCGTGTTGCTGGAGTCCTGTTACCGTAATGCCTTTCGTCTGGCGCGTGACAACGCTGTGCGCACTATCGCCTTTCCTGCCATCAGCACCGGGATCTACGGTTATCCGAAAAACGAGGCCGCAACCATCGCCATGACGGTCATGAAAGAGCACGAGGCGGATTACAGGGACATCCTCGCCTGCTGTTTTTCCGAAGAAGACGTCCAGATCCTTGAGCAGGTGCTTGCCGCCCTGCGCTGAAGGGAAAAAATCAGGCGGCGGGTGTCAATCCGTGTACTGGAACAGGCGTACGACCTTTTGTACGCCGCCCGTCTGGCGGGCGATCTCCGTGGCCTTGTCGGCCTCGGCCCGGGTCACCAGCCCCATCAGGTAAGCCACGCCGGACTCCGTCACCACCTTGATGGCGACGCCAGGCAGATTTTGATCCGCCAGCATCTTGGTTTTCAACTTGGAGGTGACGACGCTGTCACTGCTGCGTGATAGCAGTGAGCTGGGCGCGGCTATCACGATCTCGTCGTAAACGTGCTGGACCTGATCCACGCCACGCACCAGGTCGATGATCTTCTGCTTCAGGGCCTCGGTCGGAGCTTCGCCGGTGAGCAGCACCCGGGTGTTGTAACTGGTGACATTGATATGGGTCTTGTCCCTGAGTTCCGGGTCTTCCAGGATCAGCTTGCTCGCTTTCAATTCGATTGCCTCGTCCTCCACCACGGTACCCGTGGTCCGTCGATCCATCGCCAGCGAGGCCGCGGTGGCGCCGCCACCCACGACAACGGCCGCACAGCCGCCGAGTATCCCGCTCAGCAGGCAAACCAGAATAAATGTCCGGAGAATTTTCATATGTTTCATAACTATTCCTGTCCCAGCAACTGTCGATCGATCAGATCGCAGATTGAATGAATGACCATCAGGTGAACTTCCTGAATGCGCGCCGTCGACCAGCTTGGCACCCGGATCTCGATGTCTTTTTCGTTGACCAGGTCGGCCATCTGGCCACCGTCGCGGCCGGTCAGCGCAACGACGTACATGTTTCGATCATGCGCGGCATCGATGGCATGAATGATATTGTGTGACTCACCGCTGGTCGATATCGCCAGTAGTATATCGCCGGATTGTCCGAGTGCGCGGATCTGCTTGGAAAAGATATCCGCGTACTGGTAATCGTTGGCGATCGAGGTAATGGTCGAAGTATCGGTCGTCAGGGCGATGGCCGGCAGGCCGGGCCGTTCCATTTCGAAGCGGTTGAGCATTTCCGAAGAGAAATGCTGGGCGTCGCCTGCGGAACCGCCATTGCCACAACTCAGGATTTTCTTCTCCTGCAGCAGGCACTCCGTCATCAGCTTTGCCGCCTCGGCGATCGGTGCGGCGAGCGAGTTCGCGCACTCGGTCTTGAGCTGAATGCTTTCGTTGAAGTTTTCCCTGATTCTCCGGATCAAATCCATCGTAATTCTCTGTAACTATGCCACCGGGCCGTCGGTGATACCGGCCGTATTATGCCTGAAAAGCATCCCGTATCCAGTCGATACTCGGTGCATCCGCGGAACCCGTCAGGGTAATGACATCGAAACGGTAGTGGTGCTGATCCGGGTTTTTCAGGGTTTGCATATATTGCATGGCGGTTTTGACGATTCGCTCGCATTTTCGCCGGTCAATGGTCTCGGCCGGGTCCAGCTTGCCGGCGCTGCTGCGGTAACGCACCTCGACGAAGGCGATCACCGGTCCATCCTGCATGATCAGGTCGATTTCGCCAAAACGTCCGCGGAAATTCCGGCACAGGGTCCGCAGCCCGGATCGTTCCAGGTGGCTGCGGGCGGCGCGTTCGGCCCGTTGTCCCTCCGCCAGGGTGCCGGTCTGCGCGGGCATTCACAGGCCCGTGTCAATGCCGACCTCTGGCTGGCCGTCTACAAAACGCGCCCAGGTCAGTTTGCGCTGGATCCTGCCCTGATCGACGATGTACAGATCCCCCGTCGCGCCATTGAAACGACGGCGCACATCGGCCCGCAGCGCGGGCAACTCCGGGATCACCGCGTAGGCATCGTAACCCAGGGCATAGAGCCGCTGGTAATTCGCGGCCAGTTGCGGCCAGGACTGTCCGATAACCGACTTGCTCTGACCGTGGGCAAAGTCCGGGTTCAGGTTCCAGGGGATGTCGGCGAACAGGATGTTGTTCATGTCCGCATCGCGCACCGGGTTGGGCTGGCCGCTGTAAATGTGCGAGGTGGCGTAGACCGGCAAATCGCCCGCACGTAAAAAGCGGATGTGCGGCATCACCTGCCGGGCGATCTCCGGACGGGCGGCAATGAAGATGAAATCCGCGTCTTGGCGCCGCCTTTCCTCGCTGTGAATGCTGCGGTTGAGCACCGCCCTCAGTTCCTTTGCCCGCAGCTTGCTGCTATCGGTATTTAACAGTTGGCGGATCGGTTCGGAGTAGTCCTCGGTTGCGTCGCTGTAACTGGCGCGTTCCAGCATGACCCCGCCGAGTTCCAACCAGCGTTTTTCAAACGCCAAGAGCATGCGGTCGCCCCATTCCCCCCCGGCCGTGATCACCAGCGCACGGACATGGCCGTCCTGGAAGGCGCGCTCGGCGACCTGTTCCGCCTCGCTTTCCGGGGCCAGGGCGAACTGGAAAAAATTTTTCCCCGGCTGAACGTGTTCGTAGAGCGGATCGTCGAGGTTGCCGTCAAAATAGTTCAGCACCAGGGTCTTTTTCGACAGGGTGCCCTGTTCCAGCAGGCGTTCGATGGCCGGCTTTTCCAGCGGGCCAATAATGAAATCGGCGCCGTCGGCGACGGCCTGTTGGTAGTTCTCGACCACGTTCAGGCTGTCGGTGTTGACAAAGCTGACGCTGGCCGGGTTGTTTCTGTCATCGAACCAGGCGGCGACCAGGCCCTCGCGAATGGCCCGCGAGGCGTCCCGGAAACGTCCGCTCATGGGCAACAGCACCGCGATTTGCTGCGGGCGGGCGCTGAAATTCTCGCTGGACTCGATCAGGCCCGGGACGATATTCACCTGGGCGCTGTGCTGCGGATAGCGGGCGCTCCAGTCGCCGATCACCGCCTTCAGGTTGACGGGATTGGAAAAATGCACGCGGTTGATAAGCGCGAGTTCTATCCAGCCCAACGCCATGCCCGCGCTGGACGCTTGCATCGTTTCCAGATCGGCGCTGTCGAGTTGCGTGAGTAATGTCCACAACGACTGGTCGTTGGCGGCGATCTCGGCGGTGGATAACGGCATGCGGGCGAGCAACAAACGATCATCGATGGCATCGCGGTCGCGGCCAAGCTGCGCATAGGCGCTGGCCCGGATCTCGTGGTAGGCGCTGGCCAGGTTGACGGCGGTGCCCGCCTCGGGGGGTGGTCCCAGCACATCCAGTGCGCCTTTGGCATCACCCTGATTCAGTGCAATCCTGGCCGTGAGAATATTTTTTTGCAGTTGGGTCTGCGAACCTGCCGCCGTTTCGACGGTGGCGAGGATGTCGCTGGCGCGGGACAACTCCCCGGCCTCGTAAAACGCTCCGGCGGCCTTGAGCCGGTATATCGCGGCGTTGCCGGGATCGGACGCGGCCAGTGCCAGGTATTCCTCGCCCGCGGCACTGAAATCGCCCTGGTCGATCAGGCTCAGCGCCTGCACCTCGCGTTCGGCGATTTGCGCGGCGTTGTCGGGCCGTGTCTGGCTGGAGGGACCGCAGGCGCATAGCGCAGCCATGAACAGCGGCAGGATAAGGTAGCGGACGGGCATGTTTTATCACTTCATGTGTTAAATTGTTCGACTAAGGTATCCAACCGGGGTTTCATGTGTCAATCGAATCGGGAACTTTGTACGTGGTGGCCACGCCCATCGGTAACTTGCAGGATATCAGTCACCGCGCACGCGAGATCCTGGCATCGGTTGACCTGATCCTGAGCGAGGACACCCGGCACAGCCAGAAACTGCTGCAACATTTCTCGATCACCACGCCTCTGAAATCCTGCCACGAACACAACGAGGCGCAGGTCGTGGCGGAGGCGCTGAAAATGCTCGAAGGTGGCGCCGCTATCGCCCTGATCAGTGACGCCGGCACGCCGCTGATCAGTGATCCTGGTTACCGGCTG
>JBFGPT010000125.1:0-5493 GCA_041564575.1 Gammaproteobacteria bacterium
CGATGGCCGGGTGCGGCTGGCTGGATTGCGCACGGTAGGCCGGCGTGAAGATCGTACGGGTACCGTCGGCAAATTCGACCGGCCAGGCATCCTCCGGTGCCGGCGGGTAAGCGATGTGCGGCAGATCGTCCGCCGCAAGACCGGTGGACGGCAGAAACTCGCGGCCCAGTTGCGTGGAAAACGCCATACTATAGGTCTCGGGCGGATCGTTGCCGGTATAAAATGCGACGACGATCACCCGTGGTGCGAAGATCAGTCCCTTGATCAGCGCATAGTAATACTGGATGGCACCCCAGCCGCCCGTGGCCATGGAGTAGACCCGTTGCTTGTCATCCAGCCTTTGCTGCAGCAGATGGGGCCAGTTTTCCCAGATCAGGGCGTTGTTGCCATAGGTCTGGCTGTCACCGATGACGAGCACATCGGTCGAACCCGGGACCAAAAGATTTCTGAAACCCAGGATGTCATGCGGCCCGGTCCAGCCGTGATTTGGATATAATGGCCGGGCCCGGGATTTTACCAGCGGGTCCGGGAGGATAAATTTACCGGATAACAGATCCTGCTTGCTGAAGATAACCTCATAAAACGGCAGCTTCGACGCGGAGGAACGCACCAGCAACCGATCTTCCGGTATCCCGAGCAGGGTTGGCGCCAGCCGGTAGATCGCCAGCAGGGTCAGGACGATGGTGACGATTGTTATGGCGAGATATAGAACCACTTCCTTTGTTGGGTTATTCATTGGCATGCAAAACAATGATTGAGATTAAAACCGTATATCACCAGTATTATCTGCTTTCATACATGCAAACCGGAAGCAACCCGGCATGAGCAATACTATCAGACTCTGTCTGGCGCAATCGAATTTCACCGTCGGGGCGCTCGATGAAAACAGAAACAGGATCCTCGCCGATGTTGTAGCCGCCAGGCAACGGCAAGCCGGGGTGGTGATATTCCCGGAACTGGCGCTGACCGGTTACCCGCCCGAGGACCTGCTGTTGCGCCCGGCCTTTCTCGAAAAAACGCTGGCCTGCCTCGATGAAATCAGCGCCGCATGTCACGATATCACCTGCCTGGTCGGCTATCCCTTAGCCGAATCCGGAAAGCTCTACAACGCCTGTGCCGTGATCAGAAACGGCCGCCTGATCAGAAAGGTCAAGAAACAGATCCTGCCGAACTACGGCGTCTTCGACGAGAAACGTTATTTCCATCCCGGCAGTGAGACCTGCGTACTGGATCTGTTTGATACCAGAATCGCCATCACCATCTGCGAAGACATCTGGGAACAGGAGCCGGCCGTCATGGCCCGGGACAGCGGCGCAGAGTTGTTGATCAATATCAATGCCTCGCCGTTTCACATGAACAAGCTGGCACAGCGGCTCGATGTAGTCACCACGCGCGCCAGGCAAAACGGCCTGGACATCATTTACGTGAACCTTGTCGGCGGTCAGGACGAACTGGTATTCGATGGCGGTTCACTGGTCATCGACCGTGAAGGCAAGCGGGTCTTCCAGGCGGACGAATTCCGTGAAGGCCTGTATTGCATCGACTATCAACCCGGCATTGAAAAGCGTTTCCGGATCGAGCATGAGCCCGTACCGGTACAATCGAAGCTGGAAAATATCCATGCCGCACTGGTCCTGGGAATTCGGGACTATGTCAGGAAAAACGGCTTTAACGGTGCGGTTATCGGCCTTTCCGGCGGCATAGATTCGGCCTTGACCCTGTGTCTTGCGGTCGACGCGCTCGGCAACGAGAACGTCGAGGCCGTACTCATGCCTTCACCCTACACGGCGCAAATGAGTATCGATGATGCCGTAAGCCAGTGCGACAAACTGTCAGTCAGTTACAACATCATTCCCATCGAGCGTCTGTTCGAGGAATTCAACCGATCGCTGGCACCGGTCTTCAGGGATCAAGCAAAAGACACCACCGAGGAGAACATACAGGCCAGGTGTCGCGGCACATTACTCATGGCGATCTCGAACAAAAGTGGCCGGCTGGTATTGACCACGGGCAACAAGAGCGAGATGGCGGTGGGCTACGCTACGCTGTACGGCGACATGGCGGGTGGTTTTGCACCGCTGAAAGACGTACCGAAAATGCTAGTCTATGAACTGTCCCGCTGGTTCAATCGCGAACAAGAGATCATCCCGGCGCGGGTGATCGATCGGCCGCCCAGCGCGGAGCTGAAGCCGGACCAGGTGGATGCTGACTCCCTGCCCCCCTACGAGGTGCTGGACCCGATCCTGGAGCGCTACATCGAACAGGATCAGAATACGCAGGAGATCATCGCCGCCGGATTTGATCACGATGTCGTGATCCGGGTTGTCCGTATGGTTGATCAGAACGAATACAAGCGTCGCCAGGCAGCACCCGGCGTACGCATCAGCAAGCGGGCCTTTGGCCGCGACCGGCGTTATCCAATCACCTCGGGATACCGCGAGACCTGAAATTCAGTGCACTTCCGAAATGAGGGTTCGTGCACGAAGCTGACACGGCTATCGCGAAAAACGGCGATTGGTAGAGGCGCCCGTCAGCCTTCCTTGATGACAATATCCTGCACTTCCTGGATACCGGGATAATTCGGGTAGTTCAACTCCAGGACGCGCAGGGAATCGCGTGACAGATCATCCATGCCCAGAATCTTGTAGGCCTTGGCCATGATGGACAGGGCATCGGGTACCGAGGGCGTGCGTTGATACTGTTCCACGACCTGCCGGGCGCGGTTGATGGCGGCCAGATAGGCGGAACGCCGCATGTAGTAATGCGCGACATGGATTTCGTGTTCAGCCAGGATGTTGCGCAGATACACCATACGCTTGCGGCTGTCCGGCGCGTACTGGCTCTCGGGATAGCGTTTGACCAACTCGGAAAAATCCTGGAACGACTGCATCGCGGCCCCGGGGTCACGCTGCGAGGTATCGACCTGGGCAATCCGATCGATGAGACCCTTGCCCTTGTTGAAGTTCGCCAGACCCTTCAGATAGTAGGCATAGTCAACATGGGTATTTTGCGGATAAAGCTTGATAAAACGATCGCAGGCGGCAATGGCGGCCTCGGGTTCGTCGTTCTTGTAATAGGCGTAGGCCAGATCCAGCACGGACTGCTGACCATAGACCCCGAAGGGATAACGCGCCTCGAGCTTCTCGTACAGGTCAACCGCTTCGCTCCAGTAACCGGAATCGAGCGCCGCCTTGGCCTCATTATAAAGACGTTCGGCCGACCAGTTGACCGTTTCGTCCTCCTTGTCTTGGAAATAAGAGCACCCGGCCAGCAACGAGAGCAACAGAATGAAGATAAATTTACGCATGGAAAAAGGGTATCCTAATCGCAGTTTCAGGGCAAAATAATACATCGAGCATCCATCGCGGATTCAATCCACCGCAGCAAATGAACAAAGCAGTCAAACTGAGTGCCAGGATCCCGCCCGAACAGGCCGGGCAACGGTTGGACCAGGCCCTTGCCGCGCTGTTTCGCGAGCATTCCCGCGCCCGCCTGCAGGGCTGGATCCGCGCCGGCCGGGTCCTGGTCGATGACCGTGTCGTCAACCAGAAACACCGGATTGCGGGCGGTGAGCTCGTTTGTATCGATGCCGAGCACGAGGTGCAAGATGACTGGCAGGCCGAAGACATCCCGCTGGACATCGTGCACGAAGACGAACACATCCTCGTGATCAACAAGCCGGCCGGGCTGGTCGTGCACCCGGGCGCCGGCAATGCCCGCCACACTCTGCTCAACGCCCTGCTTCACCATCAGCCGGAGCTGGCACAGGTACCGCGCGCCGGTATCGTCCACCGACTGGACAAGGACACCACCGGCCTCATGGTTATCGCCAGAACACCGGAGGCGCATACCCGCCTGGTCACGGAATTGCAGGCACGCCGCATCCATCGCCATTACCAGACCCTGGTCCGGGGTGAACTGATTTCCGGTGGCAGCATTGATCAGCCGATCGGCCGGCATCCGACCCGCCGGATTCACATGGCCGTGCGGCCGTCGGGTAAACCGGCATGCACGCATTACCGCATCGAGGAACGCTTTTCCGGTTTTACCCTGCTGCACTGCCAACTGGAATCCGGCCGCACCCACCAGATCAGGGTGCATATGGCCTACCTGAAGCACCCGGTGGTCGGTGATCCCCTGTACGGCGGCCGCCAGGCCCTGCCCGCCGGCTGTCCGGAACCCGTGCAGCGGGCCATCCAGGCCTTCCGGCGCCAGGCCCTGCATGCCTGTGAACTGCAATTACCGCATCCGACCACGGCGCGGGAGATGGCTTGGCAGACGCCCTTGCCCGAAGATTTCCTGCAACTGCTGGACATCCTGCGCGCCTGTGGCTGAGTCCGATATCTGGCTGGCCGCCGACTGGCCTGCCCCGGACTGGGTCCATGCCGGCACCAGCCTGCGCGGTGGCGGTGTCAGCCCGCCGCCCTGTCAGTCACTGAACCTGGGGACACATGTCGACGATGACCCCGAGGCGGTAGTGCAAAACCGTTTACGTCTTGCGACCCGGCTCGGCCTGCCTGCCAGCCCGATCTGGTTGCGTCAGGAGCACGGCAACCGGGTCATCGACCTGGACGAGAATGGTGATCACGACAACATGGCCGACGGCGCCATGACCACCCGGTCCGGCACGGTTTGTGCTGTATTAACAGCGGATTGTGTTCCGGTACTGTTTTTTGACGCAGGCCGTCACCGGGTTGCGGCCGTTCACATTGGCTGGCGCGGTTTCAGCCGCGACATGGTCAGCGCCGCGTTACGGTCACTGGCCGCGGAGGGCGAACAATTGCTGGCCTGGATAGGTCCGCATATTTGCGCCCGGCATTATGAGGTCGATGAACCGGTGCGCACGGCCTGCCTGTCCGGCCGGCCGGAACTGGCGGTGGCCTTTACGCAATCGCGCGAGGGACACTGGTATGCGGACCTGGGTGCAATGATTGAGATGAGCCTGGCCAATGCGGGCGTCAGGAACATATACCATACTCAGGCATGTACCTTCGAAAAAAACGGGGAGTTTTTTTCACACCGGCGAGACGGCAATACCGGCAGGATGGCAAGCCTTGTCTGGATGAGCGCGTAACACCCGGATGAACTGACATCTGGAATATGACTACAGGGGATACACCATGACCAATACCAAGAATAAATCCATGTCTTTTTGCGAAAGCGTCAATCATATGGCCGATCGGGCCTTCGCCGTGCTGAACATGGACGAGGGCATTGCCAATGCCATCAAGTCATGCAACGCCACGCTGGAGGTGCAGTTCCCAGTCAATATCCGCGGCCGGGTCGAGGTGTTCACCGGCTCGCGTGCAACGCACAGCACGCATCGCCTGCCGGCCAAGGGCGGCATCCGCTTCGCCCCGATCGTCAACCAGGACGAGGTCGAGGCACTGGCAGCCCTGATGACCTATAAATGCGCCATTGTTGACGTGCCTTTCGGTGGATCCAAGGGCGGTCTGCTGATCGACCCGAGTCAGTATGAACGTGACGAGGTGC
>JBFGPT010000126.1:0-5460 GCA_041564575.1 Gammaproteobacteria bacterium
ACGGTCATGAATGCGCTGGCTATACAGGATGCGCTGGAATCGCTCGGCGTCTTTGCCCGGGTCATGTCGGCACTGCAAATTCACGAGGTCTGCGAGGATTACATCCGCCGGCGCGCGGTGCGGCATCTCGAAAAAGGCAGGGTCGTGATCTTTGCCGCCGGCACCGGAAATCCTTTTTTCACCACCGATTCCGCCGCCAGCCTGCGCGCCGTTGAGATCAATGCCGATCTGCTGATCAAGGCCACCAAGGTGGACGGGGTGTATTCCGCCGACCCGGTGCAGGACGAAAGCGCAGTTCGCTATGAAAAATTAAGTTATGATGAAGTCATCGAACAGAAGCTCAATGTCATGGATGCTACTGCCGTTGTGCTCTGCCGGGAAAACAGGATGCCGCTCAGGGTCCTGGACATGAACCGCAAGGGTGCATTGATCAGGGCCGCCGCAGGAGAGGATGAAGGCACCCTGGTATGTGATTGAAGCTGGAGGGGAATGATGAGTATCAAGACGTTGCTTGACGACGCCGAAAACCGCATGGGTAAAAGCCTGGAAGCCCTGCATCACGAATTGGCCCGGATCCGGACCGGCCGCGCCCATCCGAGTCTGCTCGATCACGTTGTGGTCAAGTATTACGGCAGCGAGGTACCCCTCAACCAGACCGCCAACATCAGCGTGCAGGATTCGCGCACACTCGCCATCACGGCCTGGGACAAGAACGCCGTGCCGGATATCGAAAAGGCCATCCTCAATTCAGACCTGGGGCTGAACCCGGTGACCGCCGGCGAGGTCATCCGCGTACCCCTGCCGCCACTGACAGAGGACCGGCGCAAGGAACTCATCAAGGTAGTGCGCGCCGAGGCCGAGAAATCCCGGATAGCCATCCGCAATATTCGCCGTGATGTCAATCATCACCTCAAGGAAATGGTCAAGGACAAGGAGATCTCCGAGGACGAGGAACGCCGCGCAGAGGACCGTGTGCAGAAAAGCACGGATTCGCATATCGAAAAGGTCGATGCGATGCTCGAGGAAAAGGAACAGGAAATGATGGAAGTCTGACCGTACGTCGTTCATGTCTGATCCGGTTCAAGTCGCTCCCGAAAATCAATTAACCACCCCCCGGCATGTCGCCATTATCATGGACGGAAACGGCCGTTGGGCACGACAACGCGGCAAGCCGCGCGTGTTCGGTCATCGCCAGGGCGTCAAGACCCTGCGCAATATCGTTGAATTATGTGTCGCCGCCAGGATCCCCAACCTGACCGTGTATGCCTTCAGCAGTGAGAACTGGCAACGCCCGGCAGCCGAGGTCAGTTTCCTCATGGACCTGTTCGTCTCCTCCCTGCAACAGCAGCTTGATGATTTGAACGATAATGGCATCAAGGTCAATTTCATCGGAGACCGCTCGGCCTTTCCCGACAAGCTCAAAACCCTGATCGACGCGGCCGCGAACCTGACCGCACAGAATACGGTCATGAGCCTGAACGTGGCGGCCAATTACGGCGGGCGCTGGGACATTTGCCAGGCCATGCGCCGTATCCTGCAAGACGTACAGGCGGGGGAACTTGCCATGGAGGATCTCGGCGAGCGGGCCATCAGCCCTTATCTCTGTCTTGGCGATCTGCCGGAACCCGATCTGTTTATCCGCACCGGCGGTGAACAGCGCATCAGCAATTACCTGCTCTGGCAACTGGCCTATACCGAATTGTATTTTACTGACTGCCTGTGGCCCGATTTTGACGAGACGGAGTTTCACACGGCGCTGGACTGGTTTCGCGGCCGCGAACGCCGTTTCGGTCGCACCAGTGAACAGCTGACCTCGGCCAATGGCGCTTAGGCAGCGGGTCGCCACCGCCGCGGTCCTGGTACCGCTGGTGCTGGGTGTGATCATTTTTTTGCCGGTCTGGGCCTTTACCCTGCTGGTCACCTTCGTGGTGGCGCTGGGAAGCTGGGAATGGTCGCGGCTGGCCGGCCTGGAGCACGTGTATCAACGTCTTGCCTATGGCGTTTTTCTACTTGCCCTGCTGGGGCTGATGCATCACATGATCACGCCACCGTGGATGTGGCTGGTGCCGGGCATCGGCCTGGCCTGGTGGTGCGCCGGCCTGGTATTCGTGATCCTCTACCAGGGCGGCCACATCGAATTCCGGCTCAGTACGCCGCTGCGCCTGCTCATTGGATTCCTGATCCTGTGCCCGGCCTGGTGGAGTATGATCCAGTTACGCGGCGCGGAAGCTGCCCTGGTGGTATTCCTGCTGGTTCTGATCTGGGTGGCCGACACGGCTGCCTATTTCACAGGCAAGCGTTGGGGACAGCGGCGGCTGGCCTTGCGGGTCAGCCCCGGGAAAAGCTGGGAGGGCGTGGCTGGCGGCCTGGCCGCGGTCGCGGTACTGGCCTGGGCCGTGCAGCCTTGGCTCGTGCACGGCAATCCGGGCCGAACCGGGTTGGTGCTGTTGGCCCTGCTGGCTGCCGTGTTCTCTGTGATCGGTGATCTGGTTGAGAGCCTGATCAAGCGCACGGTCAGTATCAAGGACAGTGGCAGCCTGTTGCCGGGACATGGCGGGATACTGGATCGTATCGACAGCCTCACCGCGGCGGCGCCGTTATTTTTGATGGGTATGTTAGTGATGGGAAATCTCTGAGATGAAAGGTATTACGGTACTCGGCGCCACGGGCAGCATAGGCCTCAGTACGCTGGATGTCATCGAACGGCATCCCGGGCAATACCGCGTGGTCGCGCTGACCGCCAACAGGAATGTGGAGACGCTGGCGCAACAATGCCTCAGGCATCAACCGGAATATGCGGTGATGGTGGACAAGGACGCGGCCGGCCAGCTGGAGAAGACGCTGAAGGCCAGTGCCCCCGCGACCCGGGTGCTGGCCGGCGAGGATGGGCTGGAGACCGTGGCGGCCTTGCCACAGGCGGATTATGTCATGGCGGCCATCGTCGGCGCCGCTGGCCTGTTGCCGACACTGGCGGCGGCCCATACCGGCAAGCGGGTCCTGCTTGCCAACAAGGAGGCGCTGGTGATGTCCGGGCAATTGTTCATGGACGCGGTGCGTGATGCCGGTGCTGAACTGTTGCCGATCGACAGTGAACACAACGCCATATTCCAGTGCATGCCGCTGCACTACCGCGATGGCCTGGAAGCGGCTGGTGTGCGCCGCATCCTGCTGACGGCCTCGGGCGGGCCGTTCCGGACACTGCCTCTGGACGAGTTGCACGCGGTCACCCCGGACCAGGCCTGCGCCCATCCCAACTGGGACATGGGGCGCAAGATCTCGGTGGATTCGGCCACCATGATGAACAAGGGCCTTGAGGTGATCGAGGCCTGCTGGTTATTCGCGACCGAACCGGGATTTATACAGGTAGTCATACATCCACAGAGCGTGATTCATTCCATGGTGCAATATGTTGACGGTTCCGTACTGGCGCAACTGGGTAATCCGGACATGCGCACACCCATCGCACACGCCCTGGCCTGGCCGGAGCGCATGGAGGCCGGTGTGCAGGCGCTGAATATCTTTGACGTGGCCCGGCTGGATTTTGAAACCCCGGACCTGGAGCGTTTTCCCTGCCTGGCACTGGCCGGGGCAGCCATGGCCGCCGGCCAGACCAGCACGGCCATCCTCAATGCGGCCAACGAGGTCGCCGTGGCCGGTTTTCTGGCGGGACGCATACCCTTTACCCGTATTGCCGCGACGGTGGCGGCCGCGCTGGAACAGGTCAAACCCATCCCCGCGGACAACCTGGAGAACATACTGGAAGCTGACCGGGAGGCCCGCGCCTTCGCCGAGTCCTACCTGCGGGGGATCGCCGCATGATGGAATTCCTGCACTACCTGCTGGCCTTCATCTTCGCCCTCGGCATCCTGGTGACCTTTCATGAATTCGGTCATTACTGGGTGGCGCGGCGCTTCGACGTCAAGATCCTGCGGTTTTCCGTCGGCTTTGGCCGGCCGCTGTATAAACGCTATTTCGGTGCGGACAAAAGCGAGTTCGTCATCGCCGCCATCCCGCTGGGCGGTTATGTCAAGATGCTTGACGAACGCGAGGGCGCCGTGGCCGAGCATGAACTGGAACGGGCCTTTAACCGTAAACCGCTGGGCCAGCGTTTTGCCATCGTCCTGGCCGGACCCGTGTTCAATTTCATATTTGCCATCGCCGCCTATTGGCTGGTCTTTATCATTGGCGTGACCGGCTACAAGCCGGTGATCGAGGCGGTCGAGGCCGGCACACTGGCCGAACGCTCCGGCCTCAGGACCGGTGACGAGATCGTTGCGGTCAACGGTCACGGCACCCGCACCTGGGCCAGCGTTATGGACCGCAGTGTCGCCAGCATTATTGAAGGCGGTCAACTCGAGTACCGCGTGCGCGACAGGACACGGCAGGAACGCCCGGTGGTCATGGATGTCTCCGCGATCTCCATCGACGATATTGCCGGGGGACGCTTGTTGAACCGTCTGGGCATCGATCCGCGGCAGATGCCGGTGTATACCGTAATCGGGCGTGTGCTTGCGGACAGCGCCGCCGCCGAGGCGGGATTCGAACCGGGAGATCAGATCCTGAGAGCGGACGGGCGCGACATGCAACTGTGGATGGACTGGGTCGAATATGTGCGCGCACGCCCGGGTCAGCCCATTGAAGTGGAATTGCAACGCGGTGATCAACACCTTAGGCTGGAGATCACTCCGCGTACGCACGAGGACAAGGGCGAGACCATCGGCCAGGTCGGTATTGGCGTGCAATTGCCGGACAAGCCCGGTCCGGAATTTCTGGCAACCGAATCCTACGGTCCGCTGGAATCGGTACGCCTGTCGCTGGAGAAAACCTGGGACGTTTCGGTCATGTCACTCAGGGTGCTCGGCAAGATGTTGACCGGGCAGGCCTCGGTAAAAAATCTCAGCGGCCCGATCAGCATCGCGCAGTACGCGGGTTACACCGCCGCCGCCGGTGTTGCGGTATATATCAGTTTTCTGGCAGTTGTCAGCGTTAGTCTCGGATTATTAAATCTTTTTCCTATTCCGCTACTGGATGGCGGACACTTAATGTATTACCTTATAGAGTTTGTGAAAGGCAGCCCGGTTTCCGAGGCTGCGCAGGTTGTCGGGCAGCAGGTTGGGCTTGCCGTTTTGCTGGGGCTTATGACGTTGGTTTTTTATAACGACATCGTTCGCCTGATCGGATAAACAAATAAAAAAATCATAATTTCATGAGCATAGGTTCTTTTTTAAAGAAATCACTTTATATTGTCTCCGTATATCTGCTTGTTGTTCTGCCCCTGCAGGCCGCACCGGATTTCATTATCGAGGATATTCGCGTCGAGGGTCTGCAACGCCTGACCCCGGGAACCGTGTTCAATTACCTGCCCATGAAGGTCGGTGATGAGTTCAACGACCAGCGATCCGGCGAAGTGGTGCGGGTGCTGTTCAAGACCGGCCTGTTCGACGACGTGCGACTGGAACG
>JBFGPT010000127.1:0-5424 GCA_041564575.1 Gammaproteobacteria bacterium
CTGGTTTCGATCATGACCGAGGTGAGATTTTGGTCATCCGGTGTGTCCGCATCGATCAGGGCATAGGTCAGGCGGTCGTGTTCCTGTTTCTTATGAACGACGCCGAGGTTGGCGAAAAAGCCGTCCTCGCTTTGCTTGGCCTTGACGACCGAACTGGACGGGGCGGTACCCATTTCCGCCTGGGTCTGTTCGAGGCCTTTTTGCGTCTTGGCCACGGCTTCTTCCGTGCGCAAGATTTTGTCGTCGGTGGTTTTGAGTTCCTGCTGTGTCTTTTCAAGCAAGGTCTTGGTGACTTCCAGTTCGCGTTGCGCCTGGTTGGCTTCTGCGCGGGCCTGCTCGGCTTCCTGTTTCAGACGCAGCTGATCTTGTTTCATCTCCAGGATCATCTGGTAGAGTTCCTCGTTGCTGGGAACGTCTTCGGCGATGGCCGCGGTATTGCACAGAAGCAACAGAGGTATGGCGATGAGATAGGCCACAGATTTCATAATTATCCCTCCCCAGGATAGTGAAGTACGGCTTGCTTGGTATCTAATGAAATTACCGACCGGCATGTGGGCCGAAGTCATCAGCAAATCAAAATCTTAGTACGAACCCTGTGGCGATACAACAACTTTTGTTGTATTAAATTTACAACAAATTGATTACGTTCAATGTAATTTATTACGATCTCTTTTTATCTATAAATAACATTTGCTTATCCCTGTATTCAAGATTTTATATCAGCTTCAAATCAGAGCTCCAGGCTTTTCAAAAATCCGGCAAAATCGCTGCGCAGTTCATCGTGCTTCAGGCCGTATTCCACGGTCGCCTGCAGGTAGCCGATCTTCGAACCGCAGTCGTAGCGCTTGCCTTCGAATTCATAGGCAAACACGTCCTCCTGCGATAACAGGGTCTCGATGGCATCGGTCAACTGGATCTCGTTACCGGCGCCACGCTGCGTGTTCATCAGGATCGAGAAGATGGCGGGATTGAGGATGTAACGACCGACCACCGCGAGGGTCGTCGGCGCGGTGTCCGGACTGGGTTTTTCGACGATCGCGCTGACCTTGTCCACGCGTTCGGCGAACCGGCTGGAACTGACGATGCCGTACTTGCCGGTTTCCTCGCGTGGCACATCCATGACGGCCAGCAGGCTGTTCTGGAGTTCTTCATAGGCAGTCACCATTTGGCGCAGGCAACCACGTTCGCCATCCTCGATCAGGTCATCGGCCAGGGACACGGCAAAGGGCTCGTTACCGATGGCCGGCAGGGCGCACAACACGGCGTGGCCCAGCCCCAGGGCCTCGGGCTGGCGAATATAGATACAGTTGATGTGATCCGGAATGATACTCTGCACCACTTGCAGCAGATCGTTTTTCTGTTTTTTTCCCAGTTCCGCTTCCAGTTCGTAGGCCTTGTCGAAGTGATCGGCGATGGCATTCTTGGTGCGCCCGGTGACGAATATCAGATCGGTGATGCCCGCCGCGATAGCCTCTTCCACGGCATACTGGATCAGGGGCTTGTCGACGATGGGCAACATTTCCTTGGGACTGGCCTTGGTCGCGGGGAGGAAGCGGGTGCCGAGCCCGGCAACTGGAAATACTGCCTTGGTTACGGTTTTTGTCATGATGATATTTTAGTAATTGGAATGATCTTGTCATTACCCGAACTTGCCATCGGGACCATCGCTCTTGCCAGTGCATTCAGCCTGTCTTCATCGAATGCAGCGCAGGCCTGTTCAAGTTGCGTGAACTGTTGCGTAAACGTACGCCAGTCAACTTCCGAATGCCGTGCCAGGAGAATCTTCCGATGCGCGGTGTGTTCCTCCCGCTCGCTGTCGTAAAACAGTTCCTCGTACATTTTTTCACCGGGTCTCAGGCCGGTATATTCAATTTCGATATCCTCGCCCGGTACCAGCCCGGACAGGCGGATCATCTGTTCCGCCAGGTAATTGATCTTGACCGGCTGCCCCATGTCGAGCACGAAGATCTCCCCGCCCTTGCCCATGGCCGAGGCCTGCAGGATCAACTGCGTTGCCTCCGGGATGGTCATGAAAAAACGGGTCACTTCCGGATGCGTCACGGTCAGGGGGCCACCCTGGCGTAACTGTTCACGAAACAGCGGCACAACGCTGCCGTCGGAATCCAGCACGTTACCGAAACGCACGGTGATAAAACGGGTGGCGTGGCGGGTGGACATGTATTCACAGTAAAGCTCGGCCAGGCGCTTGCTGATGCCGAGATTGTTGGCCGGATTGACTGCCTTGTCGGTCGAAATCAATACGAATTTCTGGCACTGGTTGGCAGCAGCGGCATCCGCAAGGACCCGGGTGCCGATCACATTATTCCGGATTGCCTCACGCAACTGCACTTCCAGTATCGGTACATGTTTGTAGGCGGCCGCGTGGAATATCACTTCAGGACCAAGCGTTGTGATTATCTGCCGGACCTTTTCTGTATCACACACGTCCCCCAGCACTGCCTGGGTGTCGATAGCCGGATATTTCCGGTTCAGTACTTGCATGACCCGGTACAGGTTGAATTCGCTGCGTTCGTAAACGATCAGCTGTTTCGGGCCGAGCTTTGCGATCTGCAAACAGAGTTCGGTGCCGATGGATCCACCGCCACCGCTGACCATAATAACCTTGTTGCTGATGCCCTGTTGCAGTTCCTGCCAGTCGAGCTGCACCTTGTCACGGCCGAGCAGGTCTTCGATCGACACCTCGCGCAGTTCACTGAGCGGGTTCTTGCCGGAAACCGACTCGGTCAGTTGCGGTAGCGTCCGAATACCGATGCCGGCGTCCTCGCAGAGGCTGACGATACGCTGCATTTGCTCGTTGCTGGCCGACGGGATGGCGATGATCGCCAGGGTGGCACCGTAGCGTTCCGCCATCTCCGCGACACGGTCAATATTACCTGCCACCCGGATACCATGGATCTCCGATCCCTTGAGGACCTCGTTGTCATCCAGAATTCCGACCGGCACGTACTGGCCCATGCGCAACATCTCGCGGATCAGCATTTCTCCGCCACGGCCGGCGCCGATGACCAGCACGCGGGTACCGGCCGAGATCGTGTTGAGATTGAGCGCGTGGTCCTTCCACAAGCGGTAACCGAGGCGCGGGCCGCCGAGGAAAAAAATCAGGAACATCGGGTAGAGAATGAAAATCGACCGCGGCACGCCTTCCAGACGGAACAGGATAAACAGGGTCAGCGAAATGCAAAGAGAACCGAACAGCGCGGCGCGAAAGATATTCCACAAATCCGGCAGGCTGGCAAAGCGCCAGAGACCCTTGTACAGGTGAAAACGCCAGAAGATGGCCGCCTGTACCAGCAATGCGGGCAGCAGGGTATAAAAGCTCAGTTGCCAGTCGGGAAAGGGGAAACTGAAATTAAACCGCGCCAGCCAGGCAAACTGCCAGGCCAGTATGGCCATGAAAATATCATGCAGAATAACGGAAGTTTTTTTGCTTATGCCGAACATATACTAGTGAGAATCCGTAACGGCCTGACGTGAACGATGTTGAATCCCTCCCCAGATCGCACCCAGCAATAGATAGACCCCGGTTGCAAGATAAACCGCCTGATTTGCGTGACTGAATGCAAACCACGCCGCCGGCCAAAGCAACACGATATTCAGTGCCAGCACAGCGGTGGTGACCTGCTTGTGAGTATACCCCATCTGTACCAGTTTTTGATAAGCATGCGAGCGGTGCGCCGAATACCATTTCTGCCCCTGCAACAGGCGCAGGATCAGCGTGTAGGTGGCATCGGCAATGAATACCCCCAGCAGGATCAGCCAGACATAGACGGAGGGGCCACCGGCGGCATGACTCCAGATCGCGAGCACGGCGAAGAAAAATCCCAATGGACAACTGCCGACGTCACCCATGAAGATCCTCGCCGGCGGCCAGTTCCAGACGAGGTAGGCTGCTGCCGAACCGGCCAGTACCAGGCACAGCAATGCTTCGCCGGAATGATTTGTATACAACAAAAGTACACCAACCGCGGCACTTGCGGTGATGGCCTCGATCGCCGCCAGGCCGTCGATGCCATCCATGAAATTGTACAGGTTGGTCAGCCAGACGGTGCCGAGCACTGCGAGCAACAGGCCGCTTACGCCGGTAGTCACCACGTGTCCGCCGAGGTTCAAGGGATCAATTCCACCGATAACCCAGGTCACCCAGATGGCCGCGAAAAAATAGATGAACCCGCGATACAGGCTGCGGATGTGCCTGTGGTCATCCAGCCACCCCGTGATCGTGATCATGACCAAGGCCGGCAGTAATGCCAACACCAACTCGTCCTGCAACAGGCCGGCGCGCCACAGGCCAAGGCCGCCGAACACGACACAGACCGCGATCGCCAGTCCCCCGCCCGTGGCCGTGGGTTCGGTGTGGGAACTGCGTTCGTTCGGCAGATCCAGCACCGAGTGTTTCTCGGAATAACGGTAGACCAGCCAGACCAGCGCGTAGGCAACGGCGAATACCGCCAGCAGCAGGAAGCCAATGCTCAACATGATGATATTTTCAATGGCATGAGGCCCGGTACCAGTGCACCGTCTCGCGGATTCCCTCGCTGAAGCTGAAGGCGGGTGACCACTGGAACCTGTTCGCAAACCGGCTGTGGTCCAGTTGCAGGGAACCCGCAAGCCGTTCATAGACCGGCGTCTTTCCGGCGATCCGGGCAAGACCACGCAGCAGGGATAAGGGAAACGGGAACAGGCTGGCGCGGGTGTGCATTTGCGCCGCGATTTCCCGGATCAGGTCCGGGGTTGATACCGCGCAGTCCGAGACCAGAAAGGCCTCATTCAACTTGCCTTCGTATTCGATGCAACGGGTGATGATGTCACAGAGATTGCGCACGTAGATCAGGCTGCGCCGGTTGTGAACCGACGCCAGCGGCATGGGCAGATGTTTATCAATGATCGACACCAGTTTCAGAAAATTGGCCTTGACCCCGGGACCGTATACCAGCGGCGGCCTGAGTATGACAAAGTCGATGCCGCTTGCCATACAGGTTGTTCGCACCCGCTGTTCCGCACCGAGCTTGCTGCGGCCATAGGCATCGTCGGGTTGCTCCGGTGATTGTTCCGTCAGGACCGTCTCGCTGTGATCGCCGTGCACCTTGATACTGCTGAGATAAACGAAGCGTTTAACCGCCTGCGAGGCACAGGCCTCGAGCAGGTTTTCCGTTGCCAGTACATTCAGATCACGGTAATCCTGCTCTGTCACGCTGGCATCCGGCATGTGGGCGAGTGCCGCAAGATGGACCACGGTATCGATGCCCGCGGTCAAGCGTTCCAGGTCACAGGCCGGATCCATGAGATCACAGGCAACCCAGTCGACCCGCGTGTCCCCGGGCACCGGTTTGCGTGTGGTAGCGCGAATGTTATGACCGGAATCCAGCAAGGCAGGAAGAAGATGGGCCCCGATGAAACCCTTGC
>JBFGPT010000128.1:0-5319 GCA_041564575.1 Gammaproteobacteria bacterium
CGCCGGGTCAGCGAGTCATCCCCTGTGATCTCGCAGTCGATGCCGGCGCCGGACAGGAGGCCACTCAACAAGCGTGTCGAGGTGCCGGAATTCCCGAGGTAAAGCGGTGCCCCGGGTGACTTGAGTCCGTGCAAACCGGCGCCATGCACGATCACCTCGGTGCGTGAAACCGAATCGAAATTTACACCCATGGCCGCCAGGGCCTGTTGCGTGGCCAGGGTATCCTCGCCCGGCAGAAAACCCGTGAGCCGGCTATCCCCCTCGGCGATGGAGGCCAGCATCAGGGCACGGTGCGAAATCGATTTATCGCCCGGTACGCACACCTGCCCGCCGAGACTGCCGCCGGGGCTGACCCGGTAGCTGGCGGCCATTGCCTCAGCCATGCCCGCCGCGTGATTTGCGTTGATCGGTGAACTGATCGCGCGCTGCCTTCGCCCGTTTGAAAATCTTCAGCAAGGCATCGCTGTCATCGTTTTTAATCGCCGTTTCGATATCACGGATATGTTCATCGAATTCCTCCAGCACCCTGAGCAAATGCCGGCGATTGGAAAAACAGATGTCATGCCACATCTCGGGACTGCTGCTGGCGATGCGGGTGAAGTCGGCAAAGCCCCCGGCCGCGTAACGGAAAATCTCCTCGCGCAGTTCCTTGCGCGCCAGGCAATCAACCAGGGCGTAGGCCAGCAAGTGGGGTAAATGACTGGTGGCCGCCAGAACGCTGTCATGATGTTCATGGTCCATCGTGATCACATCCGCACCGGTGGCCTGCCACATGTGTGTAATCACCTCTACCGCTGCGTTGTCGGTTTCCGGCAGGGGCGTCAGGATGACCCGGTGCGCCTCGAACAGATCGGCCAGCGAGGCCTCCACGCCGCTCTTCTCATTTCCGGCGATCGGATGACCGGGCACGAAGCGTGGCAAGGCGTCGCACAGGGTGTTCCTTGCGGCCTCGACCACGCTGCCCTTGGTGCTGCCGGCATCGGTCATGATCGTGCCGTCCGGCAGTACCGGTTGAATTGCGCGGAAAATCTTTTCATAGGTGCTGACCGGCGTGGCCAGCAGCACGACGTCCGCATCGCTGACCACCTCGGCAGGGTCGGTGCTGTAACTGTCAATCACGCCGAGTTCGAGCGCCTTCTCGAGATGCTGCGGATTACGGCCGCAGCCTGCGATATGTTCACAAAGCGCTTTTTTCCTGAGCGCGCGCGCCAGTGAACCGCCGATCAGGCCGACCCCGATGATTGATAATTTTTTGATCATTGGTTTTCTCATCAAACGTTGCGGTTGTGTCGTTCTACGGTCCCTGACACCCGGTCATTAACCCAGGACTTTCGCCAGCGCATCCAGGAACCTTTGATTTTCCATCTCAAGGCCGATGCTGACGCGGATAAACTCGGGCATACCGTAATTATCCACCGGCCGGACAATGACCCCTTCCCTTAATAATGCTTGATAAACCCCGGCGCCCGGCTGTTGCAGGTTCACGGCAATGAAATTTCCCAGTGACGGAATGTAATGCAGGCCCATGCTGTCGAATCCTGCCTCCAGTTGCTGCATGCCGGCGCGGTTGACGGCGAGACTGCGCTCAAGAAATTCATCATCCGTTAATACCGCGGCGGCCGCGACCATGGCGAGACTGTTAACGTTAAACGGCTGCCTGACCCGGTTCATGAGATCCGCCAGCGCCGGAGCGGACAGGGCATAACCGATCCTGAGACCGGCCAGGCCGAAGGCCTTGGAGAAGGTGCGTGTCACCACCAGGTTGCGATGGTCCTGCATGAGTGCTGCCGAATCAGGGTAATCGGCATACTGTGCGTATTCAAAATAGGCCTCGTCCAGCACGACGATGACCCGTTCCGGTATCGCCGCCAGGAACCCGGCCACCTGTTCGTGCGTCAGCCAGGTGCCGGTAGGATTATTCGGATTGGCAATGAATATGATGCGGGTGCTGTCCGTCACGGCCGCCTGCATGGCAGCGAGATCATGCCCCCAGTCCCGCGCCGGCACCACGATGGCACGGGCGCCGAGGGCCTGGGTCACCAGGGCATAGACGGCAAAGGCATGTGCGGAATAGATGATCTCATGCTCCATGGTCACGGTGGCACGGGCAATCAGTTCCAGCACGTCATTGGAGCCGTTGCCTATGGTTAATTGCGCGGCATTCACGTGGTGTCGCTCGGCCAGCATGGCCTTGAGTTCAAAGGCGTTGCCATCAGGGTAACGCGTGTACTCCGAAAAGGCCCGGATGGCCGAAGCGACCTTGTCACTGACCCCCAGCGGATTTTCGTTGGACGCCAGCTTGATGATGCCGGTCAGCCCGAGTTCACGTTCCAGTTCCGAGATCGGCTTGCCGGGATGGTAGGGTTGCAAGCCGGTGACCCCGGGGGTGGCAAGCGTGGCGAGATCACAGTACATGAGACGAACGATCTCGTGAGCCAGTTAAACAAATACCGGTGCCGGGCGCCGTCTGGAAACTCCCCCGCGAATCAGGCAGAACGAGGTTACGCATAAGTCGCTATAAAACCGCCCTGGGGTAGGAGCCGAGCAACTTGACCATGGCGGCATGTTCCTGCAGTTCCTTAACGGACTTGCTGACCGAGCTGTCATCGATATGTCCTTCCACGTCAACAAAAAACACATATTCCCACATACCGCGCCGGGACGGACGCGACTCGATACGGGTCATGCTGACATTATTATTGGCAAAACAGGCCAGCAGGCGGTGCAGGGCCCCGGGTTTGTTCGGGGCGGCGAACATCAGCGAGGTTTTATCGTTGCCGCTGGGGGCGGCCTGCTGCCGGCCGATGATCAGGAACCGGGTCGTGTTGTCCGGTTCGTCCTCGATATTCTCCGCCAATGCCTCAAGACCGTATACGTCCATGGCCGCCTCCCCCGCGACCGCGGCCGCGTTGTCTTCCTGCGCCGCTCGCCTGGCGCCTTCGGCATTACTGCTGACCGCGATACGCTCCGCGGTCTGCAAGTGGCTGTCCAGCCAGGAACGGCACTGTGCGAAGGACTGCTGGTGGGCGTACACATGCGTAATGGACTCCAGATCTGCCTGCCTGCTGAGCAGGTGATGGTGAATACGCAATTCCACTTCGCCACAAATCGTCAGATTGCAATTCATCAGCATGTCGAGCGTATGATTGACCACGCCCTCGATGGAATTTTCGATCGGCACCACACCATAATGACAGGCAGCGGATTCCACTTCACGAAACACCTGGTCGATACTGCCCAGCGCCGTGGCCCGGACGGCATGACCGAAATGCTTGATGGCCGCGGTCTGGGTAAAGGTGCCGGCCGGCCCCAGATAGGCTATCGCGAGTTGCTGTTGCAAGGCGAGACAGGCGGACATGATTTCCCGGAAAATGGCGCTGACATGTTCATCACTGAGCAAGCCGGAATTGTGTTCGATCAGGCGTCGCAGGATCTGCGCCTCGCGCTCCGGCCGGTAACAGTCTTCCTGTGACAGGTCGACATTCTTGGCCTTGACGATCAGGCTGGCCACCTCGGCGCGTTTCGATATGAGTTCCAGAATACTGTCGTCCAGCTCATCGATGGCCGAACGCAGTTCATCCAGTGTTGCTTGTTTCCCCATGATTGGCACGCGGTCTGATATGCAATAACTGGGACGAAGTATAAAGAAATTAATGAAAAAGTGCCCTATCCCTGACCGTTGCGGTCCGCGTAACGGGGCAAAATTCCGTTCATCCCGTCCGTGCCGGCACCGGGTTTGGCGATTTACGACAAGGCTTGTAAACCATCGACGCCGCGATGTCCCGGATTACGGATCTCGACAGAGGTCCCCCCGCAAAACGTGAATTACTGTAAGAGGCGCTGCTTGCCGTTACCGGCAGGGCCGGCCTCAGGCATCCTGATCTTCACTGTCCTCGATAATGCGTTCGACGCTGCTCAGCGACTCGCCCTCCGCCAGCGTGACCAGCCTGACCCCCTGCGTGTTCCTGCCCATGGTGGAAACATCCTTTACCGGGGTTCGGATCAAGGTGCCCTGATCGCTGATCAGCATGATCTCGTGATGGTCCTCGACCGCCTCGGCACCAATCACCCTGCCATTACGCTCAGTGGTTTGTATCGAGATAACACCGACACCGCCACGCGCCTTGCGGGCATAGTCGCTGATGGGCGTGCGTTTGCCGTAACCGTTTTCGGTCGCGGTCAGCACCGTGATTTCTTCGGATTCAACGATCAGCAGGGAGATCACTTTCTGGCCCTCGTTCAGGCGGATGCCGCGTACACCGCGCGCAGTGCGGCCCATGGGACGGACGCCTTCTTCATGAAAGCGCACGCACTTGCCACCATCGCTGAACAACATGATGTCATGCTTGCCGTCTGTGATCTCCACACCGACCAGGTGATTACCTTCGACCAGTTCGATGGCGCGGATGCCGCTGGGTCGGGGCCGCGAAAAATCCTTGAGACTGCATTTCTTGACAGTACCGTCAGCGGTGGCCATGAACAGAAACTTGTCATCGGAAAATTCACGTATCGACAGGACGGCACTGATGCGTTCACCCTCATCAAGCGGCAGCAGGTTGATGATCGGTTTGCCACGCGCGGTGCGGCTCGCCTGTGGCAGCTGGTACACCTTCAGCCAGTAAAGCTTGCCGAAACTCGAGAAGCACAACATCGTGTCATGTGTACTGGCAATAAACAGCTTGTCGACGAAGTCCTGCTCCTTGACGTTGGTCGCGGTCTTGCCGCGCCCGCCGCGTCGTTGCGAACGGTACACGTCAATCGGCTGGTACTTGGCATACCCGGCATGTGACAGGGTGACGACCACGTCTTCTTCCGTGATCAGGTCTTCTATGGACAGGTCTTCCTGCGTCTGGACAATCTCCGTGCGCCTTTCATCGCCATAACGTTCGCGTATGTCGACCAGTTCATCGCGGATCACCTGCATCAGGCGTTCAGGCCGTTCCAGGATATCCCGCAGGTCCTCGATGGTGCCGAGGATACTGCTGTATTCGCTGATCACCTTGTCCTGCTCCAGACCGGTGAGGCGTTGCAGTTTCAGATCCAGGATCGCCTGCGCCTGGACCTCGGACAGGCGGTAACCCTCGGGAGTCATGCCCAGATCGGGCGCCAGGTCTTCCGGTCGCGAGGCCCCGGCACCCGCGCGTTTTAACATGTCCTCGACCACTGCAGATTGCCACAGGGGTTCTAACAGGCCTGCCTTCGCCTCTGCTGGTGTTTGTGATGCCTTGATCAACTCAATCACCGGATCGATATTGGCCAGCGCCACGGCCAGGCCTTCGAGGATATGGGCCCGGGCGCGCGCCTTGCGCAGATCGAACA
>JBFGPT010000129.1:0-5293 GCA_041564575.1 Gammaproteobacteria bacterium
GATGCAGGAGATCGAGGGCGTGGCCAGTGTCGGTGTCGCCGGAGATCGGGAATGGGAGATCTGGGTGACCGTGGATCCATACCGTCTGGCGGCCATGAGTGTATCGCTGGACAGTGTGCTTGCCGTCCTGCGTAACAATCTCGTGGATCAACCCGGTGGTTCGATCAAGTCGAGCGAGGGTGATATCAGGCTGCGCGGCAAGGGTGTGGAACCGGAACCGGCCGCGATTGAAAATATTGTCCTGCGCGCCAACCGTAAAGGCGGGCAGTTGTTGCTTGGCCAGGTCGCGCACATCGAACGCCGCTTCGAGGAGCCGGTGACCTATGCACGATTCAACGCTAAGCCTTCGGTCAACCTGACCGTGACCAAAACCGCCGAGGCCTCGACCATCGAGGTGTCCGAGCGGATCAAGGAGTTAACGGCGGAACTGCGCCAGACCCTGCCGGTTAGCCTTAACGTGTCCTATCACACGGACATGTCACGTTACGTCAAGACACGCCTGAACACGGTCAAGTCATCGGGATTGATCGGTCTCATACTGGTGCTGCTGTCGCTCTACCTGTTGTTGAACTTCAGGGTGGCCCTGATCACGGCGCTGGGTATCCCGGTGTCGTTCCTGGTCGCGATCATCCTGCTGTATTACCTCGATTTCACCATCAACATGGTGTCGCTGTTTGCCTTCCTGATCGTGCTTGGCATGATCGTTGATGACGCGATTATTGTTACGGAAAATGTCTACCGGCACATGGAACAGGGCATGGCGCGGTTTCATGCCGCCTGGCTTGGCGCGACCGAAGTTTTCTGGCCGGTGGTGGTGTCGACCCTGACGACCATCGCCGCCTTCCTGCCGATGTTTGCCATCGGCAGCACGCTGGGCGAATTTATCAAGGTCATTCCGGTAGTCGTCTGCTGTGCCTTACTGGGTTCGCTGCTCGAGGCCTTCGCCGTATTGCCCGCGCATGCCGGCCACTATCTGAAAGTCAGCAATACGAAAAATCCCTCGGCCAACTGGAAGGCCTTGCTGACCCGATATTGCAAGGTGCTGGAATGGTCGGCGATCAACCGTTATTTTGTCGCCGCCGTCAGCATCGGCCTGCTTGCCTTCAGCCTGACCTATGCCAAGACCCGACTGCCTTTCCAGATGTTCGGGCATGTCGAGATAGGCCAGTTTTTCGTTAATCTTGAAACGCCGAATACCTACAGCCTGGAGGATAGCCTGGCGCTGGCGACAGAACTGGAACAACGCATCATCGGCCTGGTCGGGGAGGAAGAACTGGACACGCTGTTGACCAATGTCGGCATCACCTTTATTGATTTCAACCGCTTCAAGTTTGGCAGTAACCTGATCCAGTTTACAGTCGATTTGAAGAAACCGGTGCCGGTCGGATTCATCGAGAACTGGGTTACACCGATCGTGAGCCTGAATTTTTCCAACTTCGGCACGCGGGAACGATCCGCGGAAGAAATCATTGATGTGGTCAGGGAGGAGATCAGCAAGTTTCCCGGCGTGCAGCGCATGAGCATCCTGAAACCGGATGCCGGTCCGGCCGGTAACGATATCGAAGTGGGTATCGTCAGCTCGGACATCGGCCTGCTGCAGGACAAGGCCGATGAGGTTCAGGATTACCTGCGCGCCATGTCCGGGGTCAATGATGTCACGCACGACCAGGAACCGGGCAAGCTTGAATACAAGTATGAACTGAACGACCGTGGCAAACAGCTAGGCCTGACGCAATCGCAACTGGCCAACGTTGTTCGCAGCGGGTTTCTGGGCAATGAAATCGTGCATGTGACATGGAACGAACACCGCATACCGGTGCGCGTGATATTTCCCGAGGACATCCGTGAACAATCCGCGCGTCTGGCGTCACTGCCGATCGTCCTGCCCAGCGGTGAACGGGTGTACCTGGGTGACGTGGCGGATATCGCCATCGATCGTGGTCTCAACGAAATCCGCCGCCGCGACAGCCGGCGGATGGCCAAGATAACCGCCGAGGTGGATGACAAGATCATCACCGCACTGGAGGTCACCGATCGCATCGAGAAAAAATTCCAGCCGAAGCTCAAGGGTGACAATTACAAGCTGCTGTTTCTTGGTGAAAAGAAAGACGCCGACGAGGCATTCGCCGGCATGTACCAGGCATTGATCATCGCACTAGCAGTGATTTTTTTCCTGTTGACGGCGCTGTTCAAATCCCTGATCGATCCGCTGGTCGTCATGTTCGCGATCCCGTTTGGCATGATTGGCGTGGTCTTCGGTCACGCCCTGTTCGGATACAACCTGCAATTTCTGTCCGTGGTGGGCATGCTGGCCCTGTCGGGGATCATCGTCAACGACTCCCTGATCCTGGTGGATTTCGTCAAGCGTTTGCGCAGTGAGGGCAACGAGCGTATCCAGGCGGTTGTCGAGGCCGGCCGGGTCCGCGCCCGTCCGATCCTGCTGACCTCGATCACGACTTTCCTTGGGGTTTCACCGCTGATCTTTTTCGCAACGGGTCAAACCGCATTCCTGTCACCCATGGCCGTGAGCCTGGGATTCGGACTGATGTTCGCGACTGTCCTGATCCTGCTGACCCTGCCGTGCTTTTACCTGATCGCCGATGACATCCGCCGGCTGTTTTTCGGCGAATTCAGGCCGCAAGACAAACCGCTGGCCGGAGACATCTCTTGACGCGCGGCAGCGTGCTGATCACCGGCTGCTCGTCCGGGATTGGTTATCATTGCGCCACGCGGCTGAAACAAAGAGGTTACCGTGTATTTGCCACGGCGCGCAGGCGCGAGGATGTGCAACGCCTTGCCGATGAGGGGCTGGACAGCGAGCAACTGGATCTCGCCAACACCGCCTCCATTCGGAACGCGGTGGGCAATATCCTGGAACGCAGCGGCGGGCAGATACACGTGTTGTTCAACAACGGTGCCTACGGCCAGCCCGGGGCGGTCGAGGACCTGGATCGTGACGCCCTGCGTGAACAGTTTGAGGTGAACCTGTTCGGCACCCAGGAACTCACCAATCTCGTTTTACCGGTCATGCGCCGCCAGGGCCATGGCCGAATAGTGCAAAACAGTTCGGTGCTGGGTTTCGTCGCGCTCAAGTACCGGGGGGCCTACAATGCCAGCAAGTATGCGCTCGAGGGTCTGACCGATACCCTGCGCATGGAACTGGACGGCAGCGGTATCCATGTGTCACTGATCGAACCGGGCCCGGTAGTGAGCGATTTCCGCAAAAATGCACTGGCTGCTTTCAAAAAACATATCGATATGGACACCAGCGTGCACCGGGAGACCTATCGGGCGGTACTGGCCAAGCTGGAAAAGGAGGGCGCCGTGGTGCCCTTTACGCTTGGCCCGGAAGCGGTGCTGGAAAGACTGGTGCACGCTATTGAAAGCCCGCGGCCGAAGATTCGCTACTATGTCACCAAGCCAACCTACGCCTTTGCTTTTCTGAAACGGATCCTGTCCCAGCGCATGATGGATCGTCTGCTGTTGTTTTGCTCCGGCGAGGAAAACCGCCGCTAGGCGTCGGCAGGCACCGCGCCGGTTTATTTCCTGTTGTCCTGATGTTTCCGCGCGCGTGCGCGCCGGGATTCTTTCGGATCGGCAATCAGGGGACGGTATATCTCGATACGATCACCCTGGTGCACGGCCTCGTCCAGGGAGCGGAGTTCACTGAACACACCGACCTGTTGATGCAGCAGATCGATTTCAGGACACTCATCCAGGATGCCGGACAGCCGGATCGCCTCGCCGATGGTAACTCCTTCGGCCACGGTCAGCGGATAGCTGAATTGTGCATCCCGACGGGCATAACACACCTCGATATGTAATTCATCAGCCATACAGTTGCTGCGCCCGCTGTCTGAAGGCATCCACCAGGGAATTGATAATCCTGTTGAAGGTCTTTGCAAGCGCCATCTTGACCAGGCGGTTCTTGAATTCAAACTGCATTTCGAGAGAGATATGACAATGCGTGTCATCGCGATCCTCGAAACGCCAGCTGCCCGTCAGATGTTTGAACGGGCCCTCGACCAGCCTGACCTGGATCAGGCTGTTTTCCTGCATGGTATTGTCGGTCATGAAGGAATACTCCAGTTTGCTGGCCTTGAGCGTCAGGCTCGCTTTCAGCCGGCTCCCCTCGCGTTCATGTACGTGCGCCTCGCTGCACCAGGGCAGAAACTCCGGGTAGGACTCGATATCGTTGACCAGCGCGTACATCTGCGCCGTGGAATACGGCAGGGTGGCGGATTTCCGGATCTTGGTCACGAAACGGCGTGGTGTGGCTTTGACTTAGAGGTTGATGATGCCAATCGCCCGCATGAAGACCAGGATAACGCCCGCCGGTGCCACGAACCGTACCAGCACCAGCCAGATCCGGTAGGTCAATTCCGATCGCAGCGACAGTTCCTCGCGGGAGGATTCCCGCCGCATGATCCAGGCGGCAAAGATAGCGACGAACAACCCGCCCAGCGGTAACAGCACGTTCGAGGTCAGCTTGTCCATCACGTCAAAATAATTCAGGCCGAACACCTTGAATTCGGACCAGTGGTTGAAGGACAGCGCTGAACCGATCCCCAGGATCCAGGCGATGAGGCCGGCCAGGATCGCCGCCCGGTTTCTGCGCATGTTGCGGTTTTCTACCAGCCAGGCAACGGCGGGTTCCAGCAGCGAGATTGAAGAGGTCCAGGCCGCGAACAGGAGCAGGGTAAAAAACAGGGTGCCCAGTATGTGCCCGAAGGCCATCTGCCCGAAGGCGATCGGCAGGCTGACGAAAATCAGCCCGGGCCCGGCCCCGGGTTCGAGGTTATAACTGAATACCAGCGGGAAGATGGCGAGCCCGGCCAGTAAGGCGACCAGGGTGTCGGCGCAGGCGATGCTGAAACTGGTCCGGCCGATGGAGGCCTTTTGCGGCAGGTAGGAACCGTAGACCATGATCGCGCCCATGCCGAGGCTGAGACTGAAAAATGCCTGGCCCAGCGCCGCCAGCACACCCGAGGCCGTCAATTCACTGAAATCCGCGTAGAACAGGTAGCGAAAGCCGGCATCGAAACCGGGCGTGGACATGGCATAGCCGACCATAACCAGGAGCAACAGGAACAGGCCGGGCATCAGGTACTTGACCGCGCGTTCCAGGCCGCTCTTGACCCCGAGCGAGACCACGATCACGGTGATGGCCATGAACAGGGTATGCAATAACAGCAAAAGTTCGGGGTCGGCCAGTAATCCCTCGAACAGGCTGCCGATCTCCGCGTCGGTCAGGCGGGCGAAACCGCCAAAGCCGGATTTCTCGATGTAATAC